>NZ_CAWNYS010000154.1:2877-3462 GCF_963878295.1 Aeromonas sp. HMWF014
TACGGCCATGTCTTTGGCCACCGCGGCTTTACCCACTCATTGCTGTTCGCCTTTGCCTTGCCCACGCTGGCCATGCTGTTTCACCGCCAATTTCGGGCCAGAGCCGCCACCGTCTGGTCGTTTCTGTTGGTGTCGCTGCTCTCCCACAGCCTGCTCGATTCCCTCACCACCGGCGGCAAGGGGGTTGGCTGGCTCTGGCCGTGGCGTGATGAGCGTTTCTTCGCCCCCTGGCAGGTTATCCGGGTCGCCCCCTTCAAGCTGGAGGCCTATCTCACCGCCCGAGGCGAGGCGGTGATCCTCTCCGAGCTCTACTGGGTCTGGCTGCCGGGGGTTGTGCTGATGCTGGCGTTGATGGGATTGCGGGTGTGGGGAAGGGAATGGTCGACGGACTTAGTTGATTACTACAAGATGACCTCAAAATTTTTTACATGAGGTGTTAAAGCACCTCATGTAATACGTGATTATGTCACAGCCTAAATTGCTTTTTAATTAGTTTGGCCCTTTGTTGCGTAGTATCTTTGCTTTAGTCACTAGATCTTGCAGTGCGGGAGCATCGCTGGTGCCAAAGCGTTGGATTAGCTCGTC
>NZ_CAWNYS010000155.1:0-4571 GCF_963878295.1 Aeromonas sp. HMWF014
GCTCATCAGGTTGGCGTGTTCCGCCGTGCTGGTAGGGGCGCATTATAGGGGACTGAATCTTTCTGGCAAGTAAAAACACTGTGTTTTATTGAGGAATACGTTCAAGTGTTTAATCAACAGCCAGATCGTGCAAGATGCATCCATTTATGTACTTCAGAAGAGGCACCATCCCCCTTTTACATGCCAAAAACTTCGTTGATGCCTTTATAAGGATGCGACGCTTTATATAGGAAGGCAGATAGGGATAAAGAGAGGGATAATAGATAAGGGCCCTGATGGGCCCTTATCTATCGTGTCGTTACGGCACATCAGATGGAGAAACTGGAACCACAGCCACAGGTTGTGGTGGCATTGGGGTTGGTCACGGTAAAGCGGGAGCCTTCCAGACCTTCGATGTAGTCCACACTGCCGCCCACCAGGTATTGCAGGCTCATGGGATCAATCACCATGGTGACCCCACTCTTCTCAACCACTGTGTCCCCTTCATTGATCTTCTCATCAAAGGTGAAACCGTACTGGAAACCGGAGCAGCCACCGCCCGTGATGTAGACCCGCAGCTTGAGCTCGGGATTTTCTTCTTCGGTGATCAGGTTCTTCACCTTGTTGGCTGCCGCATCCGTCATCTGGATGGGCAACGGGGCTTCTGCTACTGCACTCATTACTGACCTCACAACCGTTAAATCCACAAACATGGAAACCGCGAAATTATCTAATACCCGACCATTTAGTTCAAGTATTCACCAAGCTTCTTACTGCACTGCAGGGGCAGGTGCAGGCGGAGCAACCACCAGTGGTTTGATCACCTCCCCCCATTCGGCCCGCAACTCCTGGGCAGGTTGCCTACCCTCTTTGCCAATAGTGACACGCACCCGGTCCGGTACAAAGCCTTCCGGCAACTGCCAGTTGCCTTCCAACAGCTGAAAATAGCGCAAGGCGTAACGTCCCTCGCCCACTTTCATGCCGAGATCACGGCTGCCGAGGGTTCTGGGCTTGTCACCCTGGCTCCCTTCTACCTTTATCTGTACCTGACCGCGAAACAGTTCGCGCTGCTTGGCTGGCTGGGTCAATGCCAAGCGATAGTGATAGCGACCGGGAATACTGGTCTCCTGCAGGGTGAGATTATCGATCACGACCCCCACCTGCTCCCCTGTGGGCCGCATGATGCGTTCGAAAAAGGCCAGCTGGCGCTTCTGTTCTTGCACCTGGGCTTCCTGATCCTTGAGCGTCTGCTGCAGTTGCTCGAACGCGGCTCTCTGGGTGGCCAGCAGTGTCTCCTTGATGCCGAGGTCACTCTTGAGCTGACCAATCGCCTTGCCCTGACGCTCCAGGGTCTCTTGCTGCACCGTCAACAGGCTGCTCTGGGCCAGTTCCTGTCGATTGCCGACGAAATACCCGATCAGCGCGCCCATCAGCAGCACAGCCAACAACTTCAATATCTGGGACATAAGGCCTCTTTTGTTACTGCGCCATACAGCGGCCATGCTCCCTTCACTATACGCAACTCGACCGGATCTGCGCTGACATACAAGGAGTTAACTGGTCATGGCGCCGCTGTCTCCCCGTTTTTGACGCGCGGCGAGCCGTAAAGTTCGCTCCAGGATCTGGGAATAGATGGGTCGGCCACCCAGCCACTGAGCAACCAGGGTCGCCCCGACTGTAGTGATCATCATCGGCAGGATCAGCTGATAGTTGTCGGTCATCTCGGTGACCAACACGATGCCGGTGATGGGAGCACGCACCGTGGCAGCAAACAGCGCCCCCATCCCGGCGATGGCAAAGGCGCCTGGCTCGATGCCCAGCTCGGGAAACGCCGCATGAAACAGATGGCCGAACACCACGCCAAACAGGGTGCCCAGCGCCAGGGTCGGCGCAAACACCCCGCCTGGGGCGCCGGAGCAGAAGCAGATAAGGGTTGCGACCAGCCGCACCGAAAAGATGAGGAACAGGGTCGCCATCGCATACTCATCCCCCATCAGATGGGGAATAAGCTCGGTGCCGCCGCCGGTCACCGAGGGGGCAAACAGCGAAAGCACCCCAAACGTTCCGGCGACCAGCATGCCGATGGCCACGAAACGGTGGCGCTTGTTCTGATGCAGCGCCAGATAACCATCCTGACAGGCAAGCACCAGCTTATTGAAGACAAAGCCCAGCACCCCGAAGGTGGCCCCCATAAAGAGAAACAGCCAGAGCGCCTTGAGAGCTGGCGCATCGTAGTGAGGCAAGGTGATCACCGCCCCCTGCCCTTTCATGTTCTGCAGCATCAGGGTCGCCATGATGGCGGAGATCCCCACCGCCTTGATGGCCAGAAAGGAGTAACGAAACTGCGGCCGCATCTCCTCCATCACGAACAGGATGCCTGCCAGCGGCGCATTGAAGGCTGCCGCCAGACCGCCCGCCGCACCGGCGGCCAGCAGGGCGTGACCATGCTCCTTGGGTAGCCGGAAGATATCCGCCACCATCTTGCCAAGGTTGCCACCGATCTGCACCGAGGGCCCCTCCCTCCCCAGCACCATGCCGGAGCTCAGGGTGCAGATGCCACCGAAGAACTTGACCGGCAACACCCGCCACCACCGCACCGGGCGCAGATCGTCCATCGCCCCCTCGATCTCGGGAATGCCGGAGCCCCCCGCTTCCGGGGCAAAGGTATGAGTGAGAAAGTAGCCGACAAATCCCAACAAGGCGCTGAAGCCAAAGCCAAGCAGACCGAGCTGCCACCAGGGACGGTCGGCCAACAAGGCAATTCGTTGCTCTGCCAGCCAATGGACACCTGATTCAAACAGGCCGCACACCAGTCCGGCCAGGGTGCCGACCAGCGCAGCCAGCAGCAACACCAGCAAGGGCATCTTGTCTTGCCGGATAATGCGGGAAAGCGGCCCCCGCGAAGAGGTATCGGGTTCAGAGGAGAGAGCTTGTTGCGCCATCTTGTTACACCAACTTGGAAAAACCACATCGTCAGCTAGCTGAGATCAGGATCACCCGGCGCGTTGCTCGGCTGCCCAGGGCTGGGGCTTTCTGCTATAGTCGGCCCGTTAAATTTTTGTCACGGGAGCAGACCGAGAGTCCGGGTGGCGAGAGCGCAAAGCATACTCCTCATGCCCCGGCCTGCCGAGTCTCAATCGGCTGCAATCCCTTGTGTGACGCCCAAAATCCCATTAAGGATGATCCATGTCAAAATCAGATCAGCTGTTTGAACAGGCCCGCCAGACCATTCCAGGTGGCGTCAACTCACCGGTCCGCGCCTTCAATGGGGTCGGCGGCACGCCCCGCTTCATCGATCATGCCGACGGCGCCTATCTCTATGATGTGGATGGTCAGGCCTACGTGGATTACATCGGCTCCTGGGGCCCCATGCTGCTCGGTCACAACCACCCTGCCATCAAGGCCGCCGTCATCAAGGCCGTTGAGAAGGGGCTGAGCTACGGTGCGCCGACCGAAATCGAAGTGCTGATGGCCGAGAAAGTCCGCCAGATCGTCCCCTCCATGGAGCAGGTGCGGATGGTCAACTCAGGCACCGAAGCGACCATGAGCGCCATCCGTCTGGCCCGTGGCTACACCGGCCGCGACAAGATCGTCAAATTCGAGGGCTGCTACCACGGCCACGCCGACTCCCTGCTGGTCAAAGCAGGTTCCGGCGCCCTGACCCTGGGCCAACCCAACAGCCCGGGCGTACCGGCCGATTTCGCCAAACACACCCTGACCTGCGTGTTCAACGATCTGGAGTCGGTACGCGAAGCCTTCACCCAGTACGGCAGCGAGATCGCCTGCATCATCGTCGAGCCGGTCGCTGGCAACATGAACTGCATCCCGCCGGTGCCCGGCTTCCTGAAAGGGCTGCGCGCCATCTGTGACGAGTTCGGCGCCCTGCTGATCCTGGACGAGGTGATGACCGGTTTCCGCGTCTCCCTGCGCGGCGCTCAGGGTCACTACAACATCGAGCCGGATCTTACCACCCTCGGCAAGATCATCGGTGCCGGCATGCCGGTGGGCGCCTTCGGCGGCAAGAAGAAGGTGATGCAATACATTGCCCCAACCGGCCCCGTCTATCAGGCGGGCACCCTCTCCGGCAACCCGGTGGCCATGGCGGCCGGTCTGACCATGCTGGATCTGCTGCTGGAGCCGGGCCTCTATGAGCAACTGAGCGCCAAGACTGCGCGGGTTGCAGAAGGGCTGAAAGCGGCCGCCGCCAAGCACGGTATCCCGCTCGCCATCAACTATGTGGGCGGCATGTTCGGCTTCTTCTTCACCGACGAGCCCGAAATCACCCGCTACGAGCAGGTCACTCGCTGCGATATGGAACGCTTCAAGCGCTTCTATCATCTCATGCTGGAAGAGGGCGTCTATCTGGCGCCGAGCGCCTACGAGGCAGGCTTCCTGTCGCTGGCTCACGGCGACAAGGAGATTGAACACACCTTGGCTGCCGCCGAGCGCAGCTTCGCCAAGCTGGCTGGCTAAATCGCCGCTG
Source organism: Aeromonas sp. HMWF014 (assembly GCF_963878295.1). Lineage (NCBI taxonomy): Bacteria > Pseudomonadati > Pseudomonadota > Gammaproteobacteria > Aeromonadales > Aeromonadaceae > Aeromonas > Aeromonas sp. HMWF014. Next base: position 4,463 of record NZ_CAWNYS010000155.1, read on the forward strand.
GTTGTCGCAGAAGGGCCCGTCACGGGCCCTTTTCTATTACAGTGCATCCATCATCACTCAGGGCGGCATGCTCATTTCTGGTGCATTCCCCCCTCGTCATCCGTCGTTT
>NZ_CAWNYS010000155.1:4581-5738 GCF_963878295.1 Aeromonas sp. HMWF014
CCTCGTCATCCGTCGTTTTGTCATCCTCTGGTGCAGCTTGCCCCGCCATCCCTGTCATAAAGCAGGCCACTATTTGCACATCCGCTACAGAGCACACGTCACCGAGGTCCATATGGCAGAGATGAGCCCCATCGATGTGCTGCGGCGCTATCAGGAGTATCAGGAGGAGCTGACCCCGCTACTGCAGGGGCTGCTCAGCGCCCCCCTTGCCTCGCTCAAGCGGTATCCCTTTGTTGTCAGCATTGACCGCTATCAGGGGCCGATGTGCATCCAGCCTGCGGTACCGGCGGCCCATAACCGGCTGCACCTCATCGTGCAGGGGCAGGGACGGGAGATCACCGTCTGTCTGAATCAGTTAATTGGCTGGTTGATGGGGGACAGGGAGCGCCGCCGCGCCATGCCCTGGTTCAAGGCGGTCTATGTGGTACTCAGCATGGCGCTGTTTCTCATCGTCGCTACCCTGATCTGGCACGGGCTGGAGCAGCTCTACCAATTGTTGTGCGGCGAGCAGCAGAACCAGCTCGGCGCCTTTAGCGCCATCATCTTCCTGACGCTGGCATTGGCGGTGTTCGATCTGGGCAAGACCATTCTGGAAGAGGAGGTGCTGCTGCATAAGGGTATCTTCCGCCACAGCGCCATTCGCCGCACCATCACCCGCTTTATCGCCGCCATTCTGATCGCGGTCTCCATCGAAGGGCTGTTGCTGCTGTTTAAAGGGTCGCTTGGCCAGAGCGAGCTGCTCTGGCCTGCGGTCGGGGTGATGGGGTGTGCGGTGGGTTTGCTGCTGGCGCTCTGCCTCTATGTCTATCTGGGGGCCAAGGCCGAAGCGGCACTGGTACAGGCTAGCCTGCGCTCTCCAACGCCAGTTGCACAGGGGAGCGACGTGCCGCCCGCCAGGAGGCGTACATGGTCCAGGAGGTATAGATGACGATAAAGGCAACCAGCCACTTCAGCATCTCCATATCCATGGACTTGACCAGCATGGCGGCCAGCACCACGCCGATGGGGCCGAAGATGGCCACCGCCAGCACGGCTTTGGCATCGAACGCCCCTTTGCGGATAAAGGTGCCTGCGGAGAAGACACTGAGCACGGCGGTGGAGCCCATCATGATGGGAAACGCCGCCAGCGGATTCATCCCCAGCAGATAGACCAGCGT
>NZ_CAWNYS010000156.1:0-3848 GCF_963878295.1 Aeromonas sp. HMWF014
CTTTATGGGTGTGCCCGCGCAGTTTATGGCGCAGGCCCGCGCCATCATGCCCGCCCACGTGACCCTGGTCGAAATGGCCAGCGATGACTGCTGGGCCCGCGATACAGGCCCGACCATAGTCACCAACGCTGCTGGCGAGTGCCGTGGGGTGGATTGGGGCTTCAACGCCTGGGGCGGCCACAAGGGGGGGCTCTATTACCCCTGGGATCAGGACGAAAAAGTGGCGGCCCAGATGCTGGAACAGCATAAGATGGCGCGTTACGACGCGCCGCTCATTCTGGAAGGGGGCTCCATTCACGTCGATGGCGAAGGCACCTGCCTGACCAGCGCCGAGTGCCTGCTCAATGAAAACCGCAACCCGCACCTGAGCAAAGCGCAGATCGAAGCCCACCTGCGCGACTATCTGGGCGTGAAGAGCTTTATCTGGCTGGACGAAGGCGTCTACATGGACGAAACCGACGGCCACATCGACAACATGTGCTGCTTCGTGCGTCCGGGTGAAGTGGCCCTGCACTGGACTGACGATGAGAACGATCCCCAGTACGCCCGCTCCGTGGCCGCCCTCAAGGTGCTGGAAGCGGCGGTCGATGCCAAGGGTCGCAAGCTGAAAGTGTGGAAGCTGCCCCAGCCGGGCCCGCTCTACTGCACCGAAGAGGAGTCTGCCGGTGTCGAGAGCGGCAGCGGTGTGCCGCGCGAGGCAGAAGGCCGTCTGGCTGGTTCCTATGTGAACTTCCTCATCACCAACGATCGCATCGTCTACCCGCTGCTGGATGCTGCCACCGATGGCGAAGCCCAGCGCATTCTGGAAGAGATCTTCCCGGAGCACACAGTGATCGGCGTACTGGCTCGCGAGATCCTGCTGGGCGGTGGCAATATCCACTGCATTACACAACAGATCCCCTCCGGCCAGTAAGAACCGGATGACGATCCTGCTGCGAGGCCGTGATCAAGGCTCATGTGCTGCTCGCTTATGTGAAACCGAGGGCTCACGTATGTTTATACGCTCCGGTTCCTGTGCTGCTCTTCACCTTGCTGACAGCCTCTCGCGACGGGTCGTAAACCGGTTCCAGTTGGTATTCAAAACCCCACACTGTGGGGTTTTCTCTCTTGATGGTGTGATGGTCGCAGGCGCTGATGCGGCGATCATCATGACAAACAGTCACCCTTTTACAGGAGATCCCCATGATCGAAGTGACCGAGGTTTCCATTGCCGAGCTGCGCGGCGCGCTCGAATCAGGCCGCACCACAGCGGTCGAACTGGTCAAGGCCTATCTGGCCCGTATCGAGGCCTACAACGGCCCCGAGAGTGCCACCAAACTCAACGCCGTGGTGGTAGCCAACCCCGATGCGCTGAAAGAGGCGCAAGCGTCTGATGCCCGCCGCGCCCGTGGCGAAACCTTGAGCCCGCTCGACGGCATCCCCTACACCGCCAAAGACAGCTATCTGGTCAAGGGGCTGACTGCCGCCTCCGGCAGCCCGGCCTTCAAGGATCTGGTGGCTCAGCGCGATGCCTTTACCGTTGAGCGGCTGCGTGCCGCCGGAGCCATCTGCCTTGGCAAAACCAATATGCCGCCGATGGCCAATGGCGGCATGCAGCGCGGCGTCTATGGCCGTGCCGAGAGCCCCTACAACGCCGACTACCTGACCGCGCCGTTTGCCTCCGGCTCCTCCAACGGGGCCGGTACCGCCACCGCCGCCAGCTTCTCTGCCTTCGGTCTGGCCGAAGAGACCTGGTCGAGCGGCCGTGGCCCTGCTTCCAACAACGGCCTGTGTGCCTATACCCCGTCCCGTGGCGTGATTTCGGTGCGTGGCAACTGGCCGCTGACCCCGACCATGGACGTGGTGGTGCCCTATGCCCGCACCATGAATGATCTGCTGGAAGTGCTGGATGTGGTGGTGGCCGACGATAGCGATCCCCGTGGCGATCTCTGGCGCCTGCAACCTTGGGTGAAGCTGCCCAAGGCGTCCGAAGTACGTCCGGCTTCCTATCTGGATCTGGCCGCCAAGGCCGATGCCCTCAAGGGCAAGCGCCTCGGCGTGCCGCGCATGTTTATCAACAAGGATGAACTGGCTGGCACCAGCGACAACCCCGGCATCGGCGGCCCGACTGGGCAGCGTATCCATACCCGCCCATCGGTGATTGCCCTGTGGGAACAGGCCCGTCAGGCGCTGGAAGCCGCTGGCGCCGAAGTCATCGAAGTGGACTTCCCGCTGGTCTCCAACTGTGAAGGTGACCGACCCGGCGCACCGACCGTGTTCAATCGCGGTATCGTGAGCCCGGAGTTTCTCAACGACGAGCTGTGGGAGCTCTCTGGCTGGGCGTTCGACGACTTCCTGCGCGCCAACGGCGATCCCAAGCTCAATAAGCTTGAGGACGTGGATGGGCCCAAGATCTTCCCCCACGATCCGGGCACTTTGCCGAACCGCGAGGGCGATCTGGCGGCGGGCATGGACGAGTACGTCAAGATGGCCACGCGCGGCATCAAGCGCTTTGACGAGATTGCCTCTGTGCCGGACGGCCTGCGCGGCCTGGAGCAGACCCGCAAGCGGGATCTGGAAGAGTGGATGGACGAGCTCAAGCTCGACGCTGTGCTGTTTCCGACCGTCGCTGACGTCGGCCCGGCTGACGCGGATGTGAATCCAGCCTCCGCCGATATCGCCTGGAGCAACGGCATCTGGGTCGCCAACGGCAACCTCGCCATTCGCCACCTCGGTGTGCCGACCGTCACTGTCCCCATGGGGGTGATGGCCGATATCGGTATGCCGGTGGGGCTGACCTTTGCCGGTCGCGCCTATGACGACAATAACCTGCTGCGCGTCGCCTCGGCCTTCGAGTCCACCGGCAGCAAGCGTATGGTGCCGCCGCGCACCCCGCCGTTGGGGTGATCGCCATTAGTAATTAATTATTTTGGGCTTATCTCGCTATAAACCAAAAGACCACTTGTGATGCGGGTGGTCTTTTTTTGCGTCAGAAGACAGAGAAAATGTTGGGGTCATAATCGGTAAAAATGTAGAGGTGTTTACCTATCCATAAATAGAATTTGGCTCTGAGTAATGTGCATTTCATTCACTATAAATAGCCATTTGCATCAATGATATGTGAGCCGTCAATGATGCGTGGCTCACATATCAAAATGATGTGGCATTTTATTTTGTTTTATAGAAGCGATGGTCTTTATCTAAAAATACAACATAGAATGTATTGGTACAAAATTTAAATCCTGAAGAGTTTTGCTCTATGTTTTTAAAATCATCAGGGATAGTAAAACCAACCAGCCTAACACTTCCTTCTAGTCTAAATCGTCCCCACTGTGCTTGATGAGGAACGTGCTTGGGATGTGAAAAATCAGATTTGTTAGGAAAGCTTTTGTATATTTCTAAAACATGCCCGCTTTTCTTCCCAACAGGCATTTTTTGCCAGTGAAGTAAAGACTCTTTACTATACTCATGAAGTTTCCATAAAAGCTTTAGTAATTGTTCATTTGACCAGTCAGAAAAGTTTTGTGCTGGTTCTTGAGTATGATCAAAATAAGAAAAATTAATTTTGCATTTCCTTGCGATATAGTCACATTTATCTTCAATGCTGACCTTCGGTATAGATTCTAGGAATGCATTCTTTCTTGTATTTATGAAACTCATAGCTTAGGGACTCCACCAATTTTCCCTGAGTTATAGATAGGCAATATTGGTCTGTCATTTCTCAAAATATCACCGGATATTTCATCTAATCTGTATGCAAAACTTTCATTCTCGGTCTTTTCTACAATATAGGTTCTATATCTACCCAAAAAGTCTATTATTTCTGAGTTATGTGTGGTAAATATTATTTGAGATTGATTTGTATTGGT
>NZ_CAWNYS010000157.1:0-15907 GCF_963878295.1 Aeromonas sp. HMWF014
AGTCAACTGCTCTACCGACTGAGCTAACGACCCATCTAAATCATTTTTTAAACTTTTTACTGCAAATATGGTGGTCGTTACTGGGATCGAACCAGTGACCCCCTCCTTGTAAGGGAGGTGCTCTCCCAGCTGAGCTAAACGACCTGGGAATTCGGTCTCCACCTGGTGGAGAAATGGTGGGTCGTGCTGGATTCGAACCAGCGACCAATTGATTAAAAGTCAACTGCTCTACCGACTGAGCTAACGACCCTCACCACGACCAGAACCGGCTGCAATACTGCACCTGCCCTGACGGCGGCCTATATTACGGATTTATCATCCTGGCGCAATAGAAAATTCTTAAATTAAATCTGATTGTTCACTGCGCATACAAAGCAGGGCCGTATTTACAAGACTGTTACGAAAACAGTGACATACGGCAATGCTACAACTTGCTCAGACTCTGCTTGGCCAATTGGGCCGGCGAGGTGTTGGGATAGCCCTTGATCACCTGCTCATAGAAGGTCTTGGCTTCCGCTTTCTTGCCATCGAGCTGTGCCAGCATGCCCAGCTTCAGCAGGGCATCTGCCCGCTTGGGGGACTTGCTGAACTTGTTCGCTACGGTAGAGAACTGGGCCGCAGCACCGGTTCTGTCACCCTTGTTGAACAACAGCTGGCCGAGCCAGTAGTGGGCATTCGGGACATAGCCCGAGCTTGGGTACTGCTTGATGAACCCTTCAAAGGCGGGGATGGCCTTGTCGTAGTTCTTGTCCTTCAGCACCATGTTTACGGCCGCATCATAGGCCTGGTTCTCATCCAGATTGGCGGAGTAGTTGGCCACTGCCGCCGGGGCCGCACCAGCCGCCGGTGTGGCGGGGGCAGCGGCAGGCTGACTGTTGGCCACCTTGTCGAGCTCCTGATAGAGCTGGCGCTGACGCTCTTGCGACTGCTCCATCTGGTAGGTTTGCTGTTCCAGCTGGCCGCGCAGCTCGGAGACCTCCCCTTGCAGGGAATCCACCTGTTGCTGCAACTCGGCCTGCAGGCGCAGACGGGCATTCAGGGTGCGCTCCAGCAAGGCGACCCTGTCTTCCAGGCTGCCTGTGGGCATAATGGCGCCATTGTTGCCGCTAAGGGCCACGCCACCACCGCCACTGAGATCGCTCACGGGCGCAGCCGCCTGAGCGCTCAGTGCAAATAAAACGGCCATCACAATAGTCGCTTGCTTATACACGAGCTTCATTCGGAATAAACCTTAGTGTTTAGTGCAAATAAAACGGCCATCGAAATGGCCGCTTGCTTAGACACGAATGTCATTCAGATCAAACCTTAGTAAACCAGAACCGCACGGCGGTTTTTGGCAAAGGCTTCCTCGGTATGAGACAGATCCAGCGGCTTCTCTTCGCCATAGCTGACGATGGACAGCTGCTCAGCCTGCACACCCAGGGTTTGCAGATACTTGGCGACAGCTTTGGCACGACGCTCACCCAGCGCGATGTTGTATTCCGGAGTACCGCGCTCATCGGCGTGGCCTTCGATCAACACCTTGACGGACGGACGCTCACGCAGGTAGCTGGCGTGTGCATCCAGCAGATCAGCGTACTGACCCTGAATGTCATAACCATCAAACGGGAAGTGGATCACGTTGTCGCGTTGCAGTGCTTCGAACTTCTGACGCATCTGCTCTTCCGGGGACAACATGCCATTTGCGCCACCGGTTTGTACACCGCCCATGCCGTCGGTCATGCCTGACTCGGCGCCAGCTGCGTCGGAATCAGAAGAGGAGCTACAAGCGGCCAGGGTGAACAGTGGCAGTGCGATGGCCAAACCCTTGAGCAGTTTATTGAGTTGCATGCTATTTCCTTAAACCTTTATAACAAAACAAAAAACAATCGAATTTTTATCAATTCAAGAAGGGCGACCAAGCTGGTGCACGAATTTCACCGCTACTGGTCGGAAGCACAGCCTTGAAGCGACCATCAGTCGACACCAACGCGAGACTCTTACGACCTTGATAGATGGTGGCATAGATGATCATGCTGCCATTGGGAGCCACACTTGGCGACTCATCCAGAGCACTCTGAGTCAATACCAACATTGCTCCGCTTTCCATATCTTGACGAGCGATGCGATATTGTCCCTGAACCCGGGTCACCATCACCATGGACTTGCCGTCCGGTGTGACAGAGGCACCCTGGTTAGATTCTCCTTCCCAGGTCACCCGGCGAGTGACGCCAGTCGCCAAATTTACGCTATAAATCTGGGGTTTGCCACCACGTTCAGAGGTGAAAATCAAAGTTTGCCCGTCCGGCATCCAGGCCGGTTCAGTGTCGATCACACGGGTATTTGTCACTCTTGTCAGCTGCTTGCTTGCAACATCAATGACATAGATATCAGGCTGACCCTCTTTGGACAACACAATAGCCAATCGACGACCGTCAGGAGACCACTTTGGTGCCCCATTGATGCCGCGAAAACTGGAGATCAGGCTGCGCTGCTGGGTGTAGATATCCTGCACATAGATTTCAGACCTCTGGTTCTCAAAGCTCACATACGCCAGCTTGCTACCGTCCGGCGACCAGGATGGCGACATTAGCGGCTCGCGAGAACGTAACAGTGTCTTCTCGTTGTAACCGTCGTAATCGGCAATACGTAGCTGATACGGGAATTGAGTACCGCGCTCGATGGAGACATAGGCGATCCGGGTCAGGAAAGCACCCCGCTCCCCCGTCAGACGCTCATAGACGATGTCAGAGATACGGTGGGCAAACTGGCGCATCTGGGCACCTGGAATGGTCGCCATGCGGCTATCCAGGATGTAACCGTTGCTCTCACCGCCCTGGGTCTTGGCCAACTGTCCCTTCAGCACGTCGACCAGCTCGAAGTTGACCTTGTAGGTACCGTCACCCACAGCAGCAATGGAACCGACCACCACAGCCTCAACCCCTTGGGACGCCCAGGGCGCGAAGTTGATCTCGCCACTGGAGCTCGGGGTCTGCGGCATCTGGCTACGAGCCAGCGGTTTGAACTTGCCACTGCGCATCAGATCGTTGGAAACCACTTCCGCGATGTCCTGCGGCAGTTGCCCGTTCCCTTCCCACTTGAAGGGGGCGACGGCAATAGGACGTGCGCTATCTATACCGCCGGTGATGACGATGTCCAGGGCCGCCTGGGCACTCTGGCCCAGCAACAAACAGCCAACCAAAGCAAAAAATACTTTTCTGATCATGGCTTAAATACTCGGTTCCAATAAAAATGAGAGGTTAAATTCCTTTCTCAGCAAGACGCTGCCTGACCCCGTTTTATCATGCTTAGATGCTAGGTTCTAACTTGAGGTTGAACTCCTTCAACCTCTCGAATGCCGCAGGATCCTTCGGCACAGGCAGTTGACTGGCCTTCAATACCGCCGCTTTGCCGGAACGACAGACCGCCGGGTCACCCTGACCGCTATCTACCGATATGACAAAGCCGGTGCTGGCAAGACGTACGCCGATAGTACATGTTTTACCCCGCATGGTGGGATCCAAAATCATGTAACGCTCGACCGTTGCCTTGATCAAGGCGGCATATTTATCAACCTCGCCCTGCGCCTGCGCCGATGCAGCCTGACTACGGGCATTCGCCTCAGCCGACAGCTGCTGCTGCATCATGTCTTCCATCTCTTTTTGCAGTTTGGCCTCTTCAGCCGCCTTGCGCTTGCGCTCCGCCGCGATCTTGGCTTGCTTGTCAGCCTCGGCCTTGGCCTTCTTCTCTGCGTCAGCTTTTGCCTTCTTGGCGGCCTCTTCCTTGGCCTCCTTGGCTTTCTTGTCCGCTTCAGCCTTGGCCTGTTTCTCGGCCTCTGCCTTGGCTTTTTTGTCCGCCTCAGCTTTGGCTTTCTTCTCAGCCTCCTGCTTGGCCTTCTTGTCGGCTTCCGCTTTCTTGGCTGCCTCCGCCTTGGCCTGCTTCTGTTCGGCCTCTTGCTTCTCTTTCTCTTCCTGTTCCTTTTTCTTCTTCAGCGCCAGCGCCTTGCTCTCTGCTTCTGCCGCCTTGCGCTCAGATTCCGCCTTCTTGGTTTTCTGCTCTTCCAGCTTGCGGGCTTCCTCAGCTTTCTGGGCCTTCTCTTTCGCCTGCTTCTGCTCGGCGACCTGCTTCTGTTTTTCGGCCTCTGCCTTGCGGGTTGCCTCTTCGGCTTCCTTGCGCTTGGTTTCGGCGATGCGCTGCCGCTCCTGCTGCTGGGCCAACTCGCGCTTGGCGATATCCGTGTCTTCCTTGTCCTTCTCTTTCTCTACCTTCTGAGGCTTGGGCTGAGATTTCTGCTGCTGGATCTGCTTGGCCTGCTCGTTGAGGAAGTTCTCGTCGAGCATGACGGCATTGACGATCTGTCCCTTCGACTCGGGCCGCTTCGGTTTGCTGAAGTCGACCCCGACCAGCAAAATGATGCCGATGATCAGGTGCAGCAGTAACGACGCGATGAGATAACCGGAAATACCACGCTTCACGTCCATCTCCGTCAGTTCACCGGATCTGTCATCAGGCCAACCTGAGGCACGCCCGCATTTTTGAGGGCGACCATCAGCAGGATCACTTCTTCGTAGCGCACGGACTTGTCACCGGCCACCACCACAGGGGCATTCTGGTTGATGGCCAGATACCCCATGGCTTTCTCGGTGATGTATTGCTGCATCGCCTCGGGCGTACCGCTCGGCACCGGCTCATCGTCGGCCTCACCCGCCTTGATGACGTACTCGCCTTCGGTATTGACGCTGACGATGAAGGGGGGCTTGGCATCTTCCGGCAACTGCTCGGATTCCGCCTGCGGCAGGTCAACCTTGACCCCTTGCGTGATCACGGGCGTCACCGCCATGAAGATGATAAGCAGCACCAGCATGACGTCGATATAGGGAACCACGTTGATCTCGCACACCTTCTTGCGCCGGATCCGCTGATAGGTTTGCATTACTGATCACCCTGCTGCTGTGCAATTTGACGGTTCAGTATGGTGGTGAACTCGTCCATGAAGTTGGCGTAGGCGTTCTCCAGCTTCTCTACTTTGTTGGTAAACCGGTTATAGAAAATAACCGCAGGAATGGCCGCGAACAGGCCCATTGCGGTGGCGATCAGCGCCTCTGCGATACCCGGGGCCACCATCTGCAGGGTAGCCTGCTGCACCTGACCCAAGGCGATAAAGGCGTTCATGATGCCCCATACGGTACCAAACAGACCTATGTAAGGGCTGATGGAGCCGACGGTCGCCAGCACTGGCAAGTTGGACTCCAACTCGTCCACCGCGCGGGAAAGAGATACCCGCATAGCACGGTAGGTACCATCCATCACCGCATCCTGACCACGAGCGCCAGCCTTGAGCAGGCGAGCATACTCCTTGAAGCCGGAATAGAAGATGTCCTCCATGCCTTCGATGTCATCGCGGCGAGAAGAGGACTCCTGATAGAGACGGTTAAGGTCGACCCCGGACCAGAATCTATCCTCAAACTGCTCCGATGCGATATTGGCCGCCTTGATGACCTTGGAGCGTTGGAAGATCAGCGCCCAAGAGACAACCGACATCCCCATCAGGGTCATCATGACCAGTTTTACCAACAGGCTGGCTTGCCAAAACAGGCCAATAAACGAAATTTCAGCGTGCACTTAACAGCACTCCCTTCACATTTTCAGGTATTGCAACAGGTTTCATATGCGGATGACTGACACAGGCTATCTGTACCATGGCCTGGGTGATCAGTCGTCCATCAGCCGCCAGTATCCGTTGTGAGAAGCGCAGGGATGCACGTTTCACTTCAGTCACTTGCGTTAACACAGTCAAAAGCTCATTAAAACGGGCCGCCGAGCGGAAATCGATCTCTGTTCGACTCACCACAAACGCGTGTCCGTCACGCAGCAGAACATCCTGTTCGATGCCACCGGCGCGCAGAAACTCAGTGCGAGCACGTTCCATAAACTTGAGATAATTGGCGTTGTAGACGATGCCTCCGGCATCGGTGTCTTCGTAGTAGACACGCACCGGAAACTCAGAGACTTCACCCATAGCAATCTGTGATCCATTCGACAGTCAGATGGGGGGCTATCATAGCGCAGGGCTGAATAGGAAAGAAGCAGGGGGAGGCAGGGAAATCCTGCCTCCCCCCGTTTTTTATGAAAGGAAATAGCCTTGAGTCAACCAGAGCCCATATAACAAACTGGGCCAGGCGAGCCAGGGGCAAAACAGTACGCGGCCAATGAGGCTGTGGGGATGAAATCCCAGCCCGTGCATCACGCCGCAACAGACCGCCCACATCAGCCAGGGAGCAAGCCAGAGGCCGTGTTCACTGGTGTTGGCAGCGACCAAGTCAGGGGCCTGTAAAATGGCGACCGCCAACAGGGCTGCAGCTACCAGCATCAACCCCTGCCAGGGTTGGCGCTCTAGCGGAGCGGCCAACCGGGCGAGTCGATCACTTGTGTTCATCGATCTGACGATCCATGTTCTCGGTGTGTTCCAGCCAGAGCGCATTGATGATGCCAAACGCACAAGCCAGCAGCAGACCCAGGAACCAGGTGAAATACCACATATCAGGACTCCTTCTTAGTAGAGCGATTGTTGGTTGTCTTCGATGTGCTTGCTGGTCACCCGGCCAAACATCTTGATGTAAGTCCAGATGGTATAGGCCAGCACAATCGGTACCAAGATAACTGCCACTACGGTCATCACTTGCAAGGTGTTGAACGATGCAGTGGCATCCCACATGGTCAAGCTCAGTGAGGGCTCAAGACTGGAGGGCATCACGAACGGGAACATGGAGAAACCTGCGGTCAGGATCACACCGGTAACCGCCAGCGATGAACTGGTAAATGCTACCCAGCCTTTATTCAGCTTGGCAAACAATGCTGTCAACAGGCTCATGGAGAGACCCAGTACTGGCGCGACTATCATCCAGGGGTAAAGGGTGTAGTTGTTCATCCAGGCACCAGCCTCACGCACCACTTCCTTGTTCATGGGATTGGAAACTGCATCGGTTGCAGCAGCCTTGACCACCACATAGCCCTCCATGCCACTTACCCAGAAACCGGCCAGACCAAACAGGACCAGAGTCAGCAGGGAACAGATCATGGCAGCGGTGCGGGAGCGGGCCAGCACTTCACCGTCGGTCTTCATCATCAACCAGGTAGCGCCCTGGGTAAGCAACATGAACAAGCTCACCAGACCGGCCAGAATGCCAAACGGATTAAGCAGGCCAAAGAAGTTGCCATGATAGGTCAACATCATGAACTGATTGAACTCGAACGGAACACCTTGCAGCAGATTGCCAAATGCCACACCAAAGATGATAGGCGGCACGGCGCTACCGACGAATAAGGCCCGATCCCAGTTGTCGCGCCATCTGGCATCAGCACGCAGAGAACGGTACTTCAAGCCGACCGGACGCAAAAACAACGCCATCAGGGTCAACATCATGGCGATGTAGAAGCCGGAGAAGGTCGCGGCATACACCATTGGCCAGGCTGCGAACAAGGCACCACCGGCAGTGACCAGCCAAACCTGATTGCCTTCCCAGTGCGGGCCCATGGTATTGAGCATCACGCGACGCTCCACATCCTTCTTGCCGACGAAGGGGAGCAGTGCGCCTACCCCCATGTCGAAGCCATCGGTGATGGCGAAACCAATCAGCAACACGCCGACCAGAGCCCACCAGATGACACGCAGTGTTTCGTAATCAAACATGGTCGCTCTCCTTATGCCTTGAGTTGTTCAAAGTGATACTTGCCAGTCTTCAGGCTGCTGGGGCCTAGGCGGGCATACTTGAACATCAAGTACATCTCGATAACCAGAAGTACGGTATAGAACAGGAAGATCCCGATCAGGGAGAACCAGATCTCGGACGCAGGCACATTGGATGCGGAGAGGGACGTTGGCAGTATCTCAGCAATGGTCCACGGTTGACGACCATACTCGGCGACAAACCAGCCCGCCTCGCTGGCGATCCAGGGTAAAGGTATGCCCCACAACAGGGCTTTGAGCAGCCACTTGCGCTCACCGATACGGTGACGGGCACTGTCATAGAAGGCCAGACCGATCAACACCAGCAGCACCATGCCGCAGGCAACCATAATGCGGAAAGCGAAGAACAGCGGCAGCACCCGTGGGATGGAGTCATCCACGGCGGCCTGGATCTGTTCGTCAGTCGCATCGATCACATTACTGGTGTGGAGCTTGAGCAGCAGACCGTAGCCCAGATCCTGCTTCACTTCATCGAAGCGAGCGCGGGTGTCTTCAGACTTGTCACCTGATTGCAGCTTGGTCAACAGATCGTAAGCAGTCATACCATTGCGTATACGCAACTCATGCTCGTTTTTCAGATCTCTCAGACCCGTTACCTGACCATCCAGCGAACGAGTAGCAATAATACCCAGCGCAAAAGGGATCTTGATGGCGAAGTCGGTACGCATCTTTTCCTGATTCGGAATACCGAACAGGGTAAATGCGGCCGGAGCCGGCTCAGTATCCCACTCAGCTTCGATAGCAGCCAGTTTCACCCTCTGTACTTCACCGGTCTGGTAACCGGATTCATCACCCAGGATCACCACTGACACGATGGAAGCCATGCCAAAGGCGGCTGCAATGGCAAAGGAGCGACGGGCAAACGCCACATCACGATTCTTGAGCAGGTAGTAGGAAGAGATACCCAACACAAACATGGCGCCCGTGGTATAGCCCGCCGCGACCGTGTGGACAAACTTGACCTGAGCGACGGGGTTGAACACCACGTCGGCGAAGCTCACCATCTCCATCCGCATGGATTCGAAGTTGAACTCGGCACCGACCGGGTTCTGCATCCAGCCGTTGGCAACCAGGATCCAGAGAGCGGATAGGTTGGTCCCCAGCGCCATCAACCAGGTTGCAGCCAGATGCTGATGCTTGCTCAGTCGATCCCAGCCAAAGAAGAACATACCGACGAAGGTGGACTCCAGGAAGAAGGCCATCAGCCCTTCGATAGCCAGCGGAGCCCCGAAGATATCGCCGACATAATGGGAGTAATAAGCCCAGTTAGTCCCGAACTGGAACTCCATGGCCAGGCCTGTGGTTACCCCCAAGGCAAAGTTGATACCAAACAACTTACCCCAGAATTTGGTCATATCCCGGTAGATGGTGTTGTTGGTCATCACATAGACAGATTCCATGATCGCCAGGATAAAGGCCAATCCCAGCGTCAGGGGTACAAACAAAAAGTGATAAAGGGCCGTCGCAGCGAACTGGAACCGCGATAGGTCTACCACATGCTCAGCAATCATGATGTTTCCTCACCGATTATTGGCACGGCTATTTTAAGTATAAGGACAAAGCTTCCGTTGGAAGTCCCCGAATTATCGGTCACGCTCCAGTTTGCACTGAAGACCGACTTCGATCGCCACCCACATTAACAATAAGGCAATAAACAGGAACAAAAAAAGCTAATGATTAACAATTGCAAAACAATCAAGCTTGCTTTATTCCCGCTCACAATGACCGGTGTTTTATATCACCTTTATTTGATTGAAATCAATGTAAAACCATCATCAATACATGCCTTTCAAAGGAACTTTTACGTCACGCTTCATTTAATTTGGAGAGCTGCATCACAAAAAACACTAAATCGCAAATCATTGATTTAAATCAAATTTAATATCAACACCAATAAGTGAAGCTTCTGTTAAAAAACAGCACTCAAGCAGATTTTCATAATGTTTACCTACTCTTGGATACTCGCCGCGAAACCAAATTAAAATTCATAAAATCAATATGTTTATGCAAGCAAGGCCCTCCAGCAATTGATTAGTTAATCTAATCCAAATTTAGTAATTTTTCTTGTTTGTCCGAGTCCGACATACCTCCTACAATGCGTCTCGCAGTGAGGGCATCCCCTGGGGTACAGGCCGGTCAATCTGGGTTTTTGGTACGTATACGACGCTCATTTCGAACCTGTCTATCGGAATGTGAGATGAAAAAGTTTGTTGCTACAACCATCCGTTACTACAAGCTTTCGTTCGTTCAGCTCTATCAAATGAATCGGCTCTGAGGCCTCGCGACGGCTCCTCTGTTTCTTCCGGTCTGCGTCCAGACGCACTCACTGTCTGTGAACATCCATCCTGAATTGTCTTTGCCCACCGCCTGTGCCGTGGGCTTTTTTATGCCCAGATAACAAAAAACCGCCCTTGATGGCGGTTTTTTGTTCAAACAGCTATTTTCACCTTTCATCTGGCCGTTGCAGGCCAAAATGTGCATAAGCTCTTGGTGTCGCCATCCGCCCTCTAGGTGTACGTTGCAGGTAACCCTGCTGGATCAAATAAGGCTCCAGCACATCCTCGATGGTATCTTTTTCTTCACCGATAGCCGCCGCCAGGTTATCGAGCCCCACAGGCCCCCCCATAAACTTGTCTATGAGAGCCAACAATAGCTTGCGGTCCATGAAGTCGAAGCCTTCATTGTCCACGTCCAACATATCCATGGCTCGGGCCGCTATGGGTCCGTCAATCCGGCCATCAGACTTAACCTGGGCAAAGTCGCGCACGCGACGCAACAGACGGTTGGCAATTCGCGGCGTACCGCGAGAGCGTCGAGCCAATTCCAGGGCGCCGTCATTGGTCATCTCCAGCCCCAGGCAACGGGCGCTGCGAGAAACGATATCGGTCAGATCCTTGACGTTATAGAACTCCAGCCGCTGCACTATGCCGAAACGATCCCGCAGCGGGCTGGTCAGGGAGCCGGCCCGGGTCGTGGCACCGATCAGGGTAAAGGGAGGCAAATCGAGCTTGATGGAGCGGGCGGCAGGGCCTTCCCCTATCATGATGTCGAGTTGGTAATCTTCCATCGCCGGATAGAGCACCTCCTCCACCACCGGGCTCAGCCGGTGAATTTCATCGATAAACAAAACGTCGTTTGGTTCTAGGTTGGTTAGCAGCGCCGCCAGATCGCCGGCTTTTTCCAGCACTGGGCCCGAGGTGGTCTTGATGTTGACCCCCATCTCGTTGGCGACGATGTTCGCGAGCGTGGTCTTGCCCAGACCTGGCGGGCCGAAGATCAGCAGGTGATCAAGTGCCTCACCACGCTGGCGCGCCGCCTCAATGAAGATCTCCATCTGCTCGCAGACGGGATCCTGACCGGTATAATCGGCCAGCATCTTTGGCCGTATGGCCCGATCAATGACCTCATCCTCACGCACACCAGTGGCAGAGATGAGACGGTCCGCTTCAATCATTGCCTACCTCACACCAGACTACGCAGGGATTCACGGATGATATCCTCAACCGACATCCCATCGATGGCTATCTTGCTGACGATCTGGCTGGCCTGCTGCGGCTTGTAGCCCAGAGCCACCAGCGCGCTGGCCGCCTCTTCGCTCGCATCGGGCGCCCGCAGCTGGCTCTCCTTGGCTGGCAGGCTGATCTCGGCCGGCGAGAAGAGATCGTGGCTAACCCAGCCCTTGAGCCTGTCCTTCATCTCCACCACCAGCCGCTCGGCAGTCTTCTTGCCCACACCAGGCAATTTGACCAGCGAGCTTATCTCCTCGCGCTCGACACTCAGCACGAACTGGGTGGCTGTCATGCCAGAGAGGATAGCCAACGCCAGCTTGGGGCCGACGCCGTTGGTCTTGATCAGCTCGCGAAACAACGCCCGCTCCTGCTTGTGATTGAAGCCATACAGCAGCTGGGCATCTTCACGCACCACGAAGTGGATGTGAATGGTCGCTTCCTTGCCAATCTCGGGCAGATCATAGAAGCAGCTCATGGGCATCTGTACCTCATAGCCCACGCCCCCGACTTCCAGCAGCACCTCGGGGGGTTGTTTCTCAATGACTACGCCTCTCAAGCGACCAATCACGACTCTCTCCTCGCCAAACCATCTATCTGTAAATTGGGTCATAGCATAAAGAATAACTGGATAAGTATCCAGCATAGGGCGGCGATGGATGAGAGAGGATTCTCGGCATGCTGACGCTTTCGGAGCCATGCTTGGATCGGATCTGGGCAGTAACTTTATTTTCCACCGGGAATGGCGAATCTTGGCCATTGATGGAACACTCAATTGGGTTTGTTCGGAACCAAGGAAGGTCTTGCATCATGAAAATTGTCACTACATCAAATCTGGGGCTGACTATCCTGCTCGGTTGCACACTGGGCATGGGAGCAATCGGCTGGTATGGCAGCCAACGGCTGGCTGATCTGCTCTCCTATGTATTGGGCGCCGCCTGGCAGACTGCCGATGGCGCCATGGAGGGATCCATAGATCTGGGCAACCAGTCCCTTTATATCCAGAAAATGCTCAGAGGCATGCCGCTCGACGAACCCGAGCTGCAACGAGCCAGAGAGGCCGCCACAGATGCCCTGCGCCGAGTGGGTGAAGGCAGGCTCATTGATGAGACGGCGATCAGCACAATGAACCAGCGCCAGCAGGATTATCAACAACAGCAGGACAAGCTGCTGACGCTCTATAGCACCTATACCAGCGTCGACAAGGCGCTGCGTGCCAGCTCGGAGCGCATGTCCCGCCTATCCACCCAGCTGGAAGTGGTCGGCGATGGCGCAGTCGAGAGTCTCACTCAGGCGCCGGATCAGGCCATCAGCTGGAATGGTGGTCTCGCCACGCGCTGGCATGCGGCCGACGGCGGCATGGAGGCCAACATCGGCTTCCTGCGCCAGCTCTATGCGCTGGAGAAGATGCAAAGCGAAGGCCCGACCCCTGCCATCCAGGCCGAGTTGAAGGAGGCGACCAGCTTCTATCAGGAGGCGGTTGACGGCATGCTGGCCACAGGGCTGTTCGATATCCCCGGCGAGGGGGAATTTGCCGGCCAGTCGCTAGCGGTGCAATACCGGGCTCTGCAGGCCGACAATCAGCAGCTGATGAGCCAGTGGATTGCAGCCCTGAGCGATTACCAGCGCCAGCTGGTGCAATACGAGAGCAGTGCCGAACAGCTCAAGCAGGTGCTGATCGAGGTCGAGGCCAAGGGGGATGCCACGGTCGAGGATCAAGTAAATCAGCTCAATACCATCATCGGCCATACCAGGACCCTTATCCTGGGGGGTATGGTACTGAGCCTGCTGATCGTCGCCCTTTGCGGTTTCTGGCTGGTTCGCGCCATAGTCAGGCCCCTGTTGCAAGTCAATCAGCGGATGCAAGACATAGCTGCTGGCGAGGGTGATCTCAACGCGCGGATCAATCTCAAGCGGGACGATGAGATAGGCTCGCTGGCAGGCAGTGTGGACCGCTTCATCGAGAAGCTGCAGAAGATGATCAGCTCCACTATGGACAACAACCAGCACATCAGCGACCACGTGCACACCTCGGTCAACCGGGTCGAGGCCATCAGCCAGAGCAGCCGCCAGACCGCCGAGCATGCTCAGGCGCTGCACCACGACAGCGAGCAGATGGTGCAGGTCGCCACCTCCATTTCGGATAATTGCAGAGTGGCGGCGCAAAACGCCAATGAGGTACGCCAGCTCACCGCCGAGAGCAGTCAATACGTCACCTCCGCCAGCAACGGTATGCAACGTGTCGTGGTGGAGGTGGGCGAGTGCGCCAACGCCATCAACGCCCTCAAAGAACAGGCGAGCCAGATTGGCCAGATCATCTCCACCATCAGCAGCATCTCGGAGCAGACCAACCTGCTGGCGCTCAACGCCGCCATCGAGGCGGCCCGGGCCGGCGAGATGGGCCGGGGCTTTGCCGTGGTGGCCGACGAGGTGCGCACTCTGGCCAACCGTACCGCTTCCTCCAGTGCCGAGATCACCGAGGTGATCAACAGCATTCAACAGCAGACCGAGAAAGCCTACCTGATGATGCAACGCAACCTGAAAACCGTGAAGTCGGGCATGCAGGATTCTGACAACACCAAGCAGATCCTGTTCAAGGTGGAAGAGGCCATCGACCATCTGGCTGACATGGTCCAGCAGGTGGCAGATGCCACTGGTCAGCTCTCCCACACCCTGAGCAATACCTCGGGCAAGGTCTCCGGCATCAGCCTGCAAGCCCAGACAGGTGAGCAGGAGGCGCAGGAGTGCCTGCAACTCGCCTCCTCCCTGCATCAGGCCAGCCTGCTGCAACAGCGACTGCTGTCGCAATTTAGGGTCTGACACGAGCGGGGGCACGGCCCCCGCTTTCTCCCGCTGCGCTAAATTTAGCCCTTGGGCCGCAGGGCCCTCCCTGTTAAAATTCCGCTCTTGAATTTATCCAGGGCCCCGCGGCCCGTCTTATCTAAGGTCACGAGCGATGCGTACCAGCCAATATCTGCTTTCCACCCTCAAGGAAACCCCGTCCGACGCCGAAGTCGTCAGCCATCAGCTGATGCTGCGCGCTGGCATGATCCGTAAACTGGCCTCCGGCATGTATGCCTGGCTGCCGTCCGGCCTGCGGGTACTGAAAAAGATCGAGAACATTGTTCGCGAAGAGATGAACAATGCTGGTGCCATCGAAGTCTCTATGCCGGTGGTGCAGCCCGCCGAGCTGTGGCAGGAGTCCGGCCGCTGGGATGACTACGGTCCCGAGCTGTGTCGCCTGACCGACCGCCACAACCGCCCCTTCGTGCTGGGCCCGACCCACGAAGAGGTGATCACCTCCCTGATCCGCTACGAAGTGAACAGCTACAAGCAGCTGCCGCTCAACCTCTACCAGATCCAGACCAAGTTCCGCGACGAAGTGCGCCCCCGTTTCGGCGTGATGCGTGGCCGTGAATTCCTGATGAAGGATGCCTACTCCTTCCATATCGACAAGGAATCCCTGGTCGATACCTACGAGAAGATGCACGCCGCCTACTGCAAGGCCTTCACCCGCATGGGTCTGAACTTCCGTCCGGTGCAGGCCGATACCGGCTCCATCGGTGGCACCGGTTCCCACGAATTCCAGGTGCTGGCCGAGAGCGGTGAAGACTTGATCGCCTTCTCCGACACATCAGATTACGCCGCCAACATCGAGATGGCCGAAGCGCTGGCACCGGCTGGTGAGCGCGCTGCCGCCACCGCAGCCCTGACCAAGGTCGCCACCCCGGCCGTTCACACCATAGACGAAGTCGCCGCCTTCCTGAGCGTGGCGCCAACCACCATCGCCAAGACCCTGCTGGTACTGGCAGAGGAAGACGAGCACGGCAAGCAGGCGGTCATCGCGCTGGTATTGCGTGGCGACCACGAGCTGAACGAGCTCAAGGCCGAGAAGCTCTCTGGTGTCGCCAACCCGCTGACCTTCGCCAACGATGAGCAGATTAAAGCTGCCGCCGGTTGCGATGCGGGCTCCATCGGTCCGGTAGGCTTCAATGGTCGTGTTATTGCCGATCGCAGCGCCGCCCATCTGGCGGACTTCGTCTGCGGCGCCAACGACACCGGCTTCCACCTGACCGGTGCCAACTGGGATCGCGACATCGCTACCTATGAGGTTGCCGACCTGCGCAACGTGGTGGAAGGCGACCCGAGCCCGTGCGGCCAGGGCAAGCTGCTGCTCAAACGCGGTATCGAAGTGGGCCACATCTTCCAGCTGGGTACCAAATACTCAGAAGCGATGAAGGCGAGCGTGCTGAACGAAGGCGGCAAGTCCGTCACCATGGAGATGGGTTGCTACGGTATCGGGGTTTCCCGTCTGGTAGCCGCCGCCATCGAGCAGAACAACGACCAGTACGGCATCATCTGGCCGGACGCCATCGCTCCGTTCGAAGTGGCCATAGTGCCGATGAACATGCACAAATCCGAGCGCGTGGCCGAGCAGGCACAGCAGTTCTACGCCGAGCTGAAAGCCGCCGGTGTCGATGTGCTGTTCGACGACCGTAAAGAGCGCCCGGGCGTGATGTTCGCCGACATGGAGCTACTGGGTGTGCCGCACGCCATCGTCATCGGCGATCGCGGTCTGGACAACGGCGTGGTGGAGTACAAGTGCCGCCGCTCCGGCGAGAAGCAGGAAGTGGCCATTGGCGAGATTATCGCCATGCTCAAGGCCAAGCTGGGC
>NZ_CAWNYS010000158.1:0-9284 GCF_963878295.1 Aeromonas sp. HMWF014
CGGGCAGGGCCAGCAGCAGGGCGCTGGCCGTCAGTGACAGGGCGCGGTTCATTGGGCACCTCCCTTGCTCATGGCAACCAGCTCGTTGACAGCGCGCCACGCTTCGTCGATGGCGGCGTGGGCGTAGGGGCTCCAGCCTGCATCCGAGTTGGCGATGGTGATGTTGCCAATTGGCTGGCGACCCAGTTCAATCCATTTTTCGCACTGTGCTTCGTCATCAAACAGGGTGTTGGTGACATAGGAGTAGCCGTGAGACCAGCGGTTGACCGTGATGGCGAGGATATCCTGCTCATGGTTGAAACCGGCGCTGCCGAGCATCCCCTGCAGCTGTTCGCGGATCATCTGTTCATGCTGCTCGAACGGCATGCCGAGGATCATGGCGCGCCCCTTGCGGGACTGTTCGCGGGCCGAGAGGCCGCTGCCCGGCAGGGTCGGTACATAGACCATGTGCAGGCACATGGGCTGATCCGGGCTCTTGGGATGCTCGTAGCCACCCATGCTGACCGGATAGTCGAGCTTGACCCGGCTGTAGGGGGCGGCGGGGGAGTAGACCTCGTGCACCCCCAGCTTGACGAAGGCTTGCCAGTTCTTGATCACCACCTTGGTGTAGACCAGCGGCGCCTTGGCATTCTGGCGCAGCGCCTCCTTCTGGGGCTCCGGCATCTCGGGCACCATGTAGGGGATCATCATGTTGTAGCCGGCCATGACGGACTGCTTGGCCCGCACCCGATGCAGTTTCCCCTCTTTGATGTAGGTGACATCCACCGCCAGCTTGCCGTCGGCGAGGCGCGCGTTTTTGGCCTGCAGCGCTGTGCTGCCCAAGCGCAGTTGCACCTTGTGCTCAGGCAGATCGAGCTTGCTGTAGTCAAACTTGGCCAGCACCACGTCCTGCATGGTGTGACCCGGCGCCACCTGCGGGATCAGCTTGCGCACCATCAGGCGGGTGAGACCGGCGTTGCCGTCCGGGAAGTGGAAGATGTAAGGATCGTCCAGCTCTGCCTGCTCCTCGGCATCGAGAGGAGTGAGATCCAGCCCGTCGAAGCCCGGCAAGGCGCAGAGGCGCGCATCGGCGCAGGCGGTGGCGTCGATGCCGACCGCCTGGAAGTCGTTGGTGCGCTGCTGGAAGTAGGTGATCGCCCGCTCGCTGAGCCCCACTTTATCGCGCAGGAAACTGGTGTAGCTGTTGCGTGTCACCCAGAGGTCTTTCTCTTCGCGGGTCATGCCGCTCAGGTAGTCGATCTTAGATTCGTGCAGCGCCAGCAGGGCGGCCTTGTCGGCATCATCGAGGGGGAAGTCACCGATAAACTCTGCCAGCGGACGGCCATTCAGGCGATCGCGCGGGATGTCGTCCGCCACGTTGTGGCCCGGATCCCCGTTCACTATCTTGTTGACGCCAAAGTGCTGCTCATCGAAATAGACACCGCGGCTGAGCCCCAGATCCGGATAGAAGGTCTGCTGGAACCCTTTGGCCAGCTCGTCGATGTTGACCTCCAGCGCCTTGAGCAGCCCCAGCGCCACCGGGCTGTAGACGGATCGCGGCGATTGCAGGGATTCGCTGCCGCCATAACCCAGCCGCAGGCCATCGGGGGTGGTGAACTCGTTGCGCTTGGCGTGACCGCCAAAGTCGTCGTGGTTGTCGAGCAGCAGGATCTTTTTATCCGCCCCGAGCAACTGCTGATAGAAGCAGGCGGCGGCCAGGCCGCTGATCCCGGCGCCGACGATCACCAGATCGACCTCCCCCTCAAGGGGAACATTGGCGAAGTCATACTGCTTGCCGTCACGGGCGATGTTGTGGGCCGGTTCGAAAGAGCCCGGGTGGTTGCCGCGCAGGCCGGTGAGGGCGGGCGGGTAGGCAAGCGTCTTGTCGGCCAGCGTGTTGCCGCCTTGCGCCGCTTGCAGCAGATTGATGGGGGCGACACCGGCTGCAATCGCTATGGCTACGCCGTTGAGAAAGTCTCTGCGTGTGATACTCATGGCAATCCCTGTTGTATTAAGAGTCAAATGGGAAGTGGGATAAGGTTGAATTCGTGACTGGCTTGGTAACGAAGGGGCGCAACCTAACGCGATATCCAGATGGAGTCCATGGCTTTGATGATAACTTATTAAGCAAAATGATGAGTCTGGTGATGGATTCGGCCCCTGGCAATGCATGCAATATGCTTCTTTACGGACGATGGCCCCATCAAATCCATGGAATTAATTAGAGTTTAATTTGATTAATTATGGCCCTGATTGAGTTCTGCTTGATAGCCGGTCTGTTCGCTGGTGGCGCTGAAAATAGCGATGATATTTTATACAAATAGCAATGAAAGGGGCATTTTAACCCTGTCAAATACAAGGGCAAGTCGCGCTCTGTCTATTCAATCAACAATATTTGGGTGAAATGAAGTCAGCAGATGATGAATTGGTTATTTATCCTCTTTGATAAATACCTTGCCGTCAAGTTATTAACATGCTTCACAGGTCAATTCCAAACCGAACACAAATTCGGGATTAATTTTTCATGTTGTTCACATCCCCCCCCGATGCAATAGAATGCTGCGTTTTTATTACAACTTTACGCCTTGCGAAGATGAGGACACGGCATGAGACCTGATGTAAAAAGGGGCTTGGGCGCCTTGCTGTTGCTCGCGACCACTGGCTTGCTCAGTGGTTGCGACATGGCTCTAATGAGCCCCAAAGGGCAGATTGGTCTGGAACAGAAATCACTGATATTAACGGCCATCGGGCTGATGTTAATTGTGGTGATCCCTGTGATTATTATGGCAGTGGCATTCTCTCGTAAATACAGAGCATCCAATACCAACGCCAAATATACCCCGGATTGGTCTCACTCCAACAAGATTGAAGCGGTCGTCTGGACCGTACCCGTCATTATTGTCGCCATTCTGGCGGTTATTACCTGGAAAACGTCCCACTCGCTGGATCCTTATAAACCGCTGGAATCAGACGTCAAGCCGATTCAGGTCGATGTTATTTCCCTCGACTGGAAGTGGCTGTTCGTCTATCCGGAATTGGGGATCGCCTCAGTCAATGAACTGGCCTTCCCAGTCAATACCCCGGTCAATTTCCGGGTGACTTCAGACACAGTGATGAACTCCTTCTTCATTCCCCAGCTGGGCGGTCAGATTTACGCCATGGCTGGCATGCAGACCAAGTTGCATCTCATCGCCAACGAGGCGGGCCAGTACAAGGGGATCTCCGGCAGTTACAGCGGCGCCGGTTTCTCGGGCATGAAGTTCCAGGCCATCGCGACGCGGGATCAGGCCGACTTCGATGCCTGGGTCGCCAAGGTAAAACAGTCACCCAATATGCTCACCACCATGGCCGAGTTCGAGGCCCTGGCCAAGCAGAGCCAGAACAATCCGGTGGCGTATTTCGCCAGTGCCGACCCGGCCCTGTTCGTCAATGTGATCAACAAGTTCATGGGTGACATGACACCGGCTGAGCACCAGGGTATGGCGCACGAGGGGGCCATGCAGCATGGCGACGCCATGGATCATCAAGCAATGGACCATGACAAGATGACCCATGATGCCCCCATGGATCATGCCGGGCATATGGCCATGCCGATGGATGACAAGAGTGTGAAAGCAGGATCCGAGGAATAATTGATGTTTGGAAAATTAACGCTCGACGCTGTCCCGTACCATGAACCCATTATCATGGTCACGATAGTCGCTATCTTATTGGGCGGGCTGGCCATCGCCGGGCTGATCACCTATTTCGGCAAGTGGCAGTATCTGTGGAAAGAGTGGTTCACCTCTGTGGATCACAAGCGTCTCGGTATCATGTATCTCATCCTGGGGATGATCATGCTGCTGCGCGGCTTTGCCGATGCGGTCATGATGCGTACCCAGCAGGTGATGGCCTCGGCCGGTGGCGAAGGCATATTGCCGCCCCACCACTACGACCAGATCTTCACCGCCCACGGCGTCATCATGATCTTCTTCGTGGCCATGCCACTGGTGATCGGCCTGATGAACATAGTGGTGCCGCTGCAGATCGGTGCCCGTGACGTGGCTTTTCCCTTCCTCAACAACCTGAGCTTCTGGTTTACCGCTGCCGCCGTGGTGCTGATCAACGTCTCCCTCGGGGTCGGTGAATTTGCCCAGACCGGCTGGCTGGCCTATCCGCCCTTGTCGGGCAAGGAGTTCAGTCCCGGGGTCGGGGTCGATTACTGGATCTGGAGTCTGCAGATCTCGGGGTTAGGCACCCTGCTGACCGGCGTCAACTTCTTTGCCACCATCATCAGGATGCGTGCCCCCGGCATGACCATGATGCGGTTGCCGGTGTTCACCTGGACCGCGCTGTGCGCCAACATACTGATCATCGCCTCCTTCCCGATCCTGACCGTCACCATAGCCCTGCTCACCGCAGACCGTTACCTGGGTACCCATTTCTTTACCAATGACATGGGTGGCAACATGATGATGTACATCAACCTCATCTGGGCCTGGGGTCACCCCGAGGTGTATATCCTGGTGCTGCCGGTGTTCGGGATCTTCTCCGAAGTGGTGGCGACCTTCTGCAAGAAGAAGCTGTTCGGTTACACCTCCCTGGTGTGGGCGACCGTGGCCATTACCGTGCTCTCCTTCGTGGTCTGGCTGCACCACTTCTTCACCATGGGATCGGGCGCCAACGTGAATGCCTTCTTCGGCATCACCACCATGATCATCTCCATCCCGACCGGGGTGAAGATCTTCAACTGGCTGTTCACCATGTATCGCGGCCGCATCGAGTTCACCTCACCCATGTTGTGGACCGTCGGCTTCATCATCACCTTCACCGTGGGTGGCATGACCGGGGTACTGCTCTCGGTGCCGGCCGCCAACTTCGTGCTGCACAACAGCCTGTTCCTGATCGCCCACTTCCACAACGTCATCATCGGTGGCGTGGTGTTCGGTTGCTTTGCCGGTATCACCTACTGGTTCCCAAAGGCGTTCGGCTTCAAGCTGGATGAGGTCTGGGGCAAGCGTGCCTTCTGGTGCTGGATCACCGGCTTCTTCGTGGCCTTCCTGCCGCTCTACGTGCTGGGCTTCATGGGCATGACCCGTCGGGTCAGTCAGAACATAGATCCCGAGTTCCACGGCTGGCTGGTCGTGGCTGCCTGCGGTGCCGGCCTGATTGCCATCGGTGTTCTGTGTCAGGCGATCCAGGTGGTGGTCAGTATTCGTGACCGCGAGAAGAACCGCGATCTGACTGGCGATCCCTGGGGTGGCCGTACCCTGGAGTGGTCGACCTCTTCACCGCCGCCCTTCTACAACTTCGCCATCGAGCCGAAGATCACCGGCCTGGATGCCTTCTGGGAAGCCAAGCAGGATGGGTCTGCCTATCAGCAACCCAAGCGCTATGACCCGATCCACATGCCGAAAAACTCGGGGGCCGGTGTCATTATCGCTGCCTTTAGTGTGGTGTTCGGTTTCGCCATGGTGTGGCACATCTGGTGGATGGCCATCGCCGGCTTCGTCGGCATGATAGCCACCTGGATCATCCACAGCTTCAATGACGACGTGGATTACTACGTGCAGGTTGACGAGATCGAGCGGATCGAGTGTCAGCATTTTGAAAATTTCAACAAGGTGGCTTAATTCCATGGCGACTGACGTTCTACATCACACTCACGGCGCCCATGACGATCATGGGCACCATGATGCCGGTGCCACCAAGGTGTTCGGTTTCTGGATCTACCTGATGAGTGACTGCATCCTGTTTGCGACCCTGTTCGCAACGTATGCGGTCCTGGTCAACGGCACCGCCGGTGGCCCCAGCGGCAAGGATATCTTCGAGCTGCCGTTCGTGTTTGGTGAAACCATGCTGCTGCTGTTTAGCAGCATCACCTTCGGTTTTGGCATGCTGGCCATGAACAAGAACCAGGTCTCCGCCGTCAATGGCTGGTTGCTGGTCACCTTCCTGCTCGGCGCCGGCTTCATCGCCATGGAGATCTACGAGTTCCACCACCTGATCGCCCAAGGTTTCGGCCCGCAGCGCAGTGGTTTCCTCTCCGCCTTCTTCACCCTGGTCGGTACCCACGGGATCCACGTGACCAGCGGCCTTGTCTGGATCATCGTGATGATGGTGCTGGTGAACAAGAAGGGGCTGACCGAGCGCAACCGTACCCGTCTGATGTGCCTGAGCCTGTTCTGGCACTTCCTGGACGTGGTGTGGATCTGCGTTTTCACCGTGGTCTATCTGATGGGAGCGATGTAAATGAGTACTCATGCAGTTGATAAGCACGGCGCCAGCCACGGCAGCGCCAAGAGCTATCTCATCGGTTTCGTGCTGTCGGTTATCCTGACCGCGATCCCCTTCTGGATGGTGATGGACGGATCCGCCTCCCACGCCATGGTGCTGGGCACTGTGGTGGCCATGGCGGTGGTGCAGATCTTTGTGCATCTGATCTACTTCCTGCACATGAACACCTCCTCAGAGGAGCGCTGGAACCTGGTGGCACTGGTGTTTACCGTGCTCATCATCGCCATCGTGGTCGTGGGTTCCCTGTGGATCATGTACAACCTCAACGTCAACATGATGGTTCACTGAGCGGCTTGATGTGATGATGAAGCAATACCTGCAAGTGACCAAGCCGGGCATCATTTTCGGTAACCTCATCTCGGTGATCGGCGGATTCCTGCTGGCCTCCAAGGGGAGCCTGGATGTGCCCCTGTTCATCCTGACCATGGCGGGTGTCTCCCTGGTGGTGGCCTCCGGTTGTGTGTTCAACAACTACATCGACCGGGACATCGACTGCATCATGGAGCGCACCAAGAACCGCGCCCTGGTGAAGGGGCTCATCGCCCCCGGCGTCTCGCTCTGGTATGCGAGCGCGCTCGGCGTTGCGGGCATTGCACTGCTCTACTTTGCGGCCAATCCGTTGGCTGCCTTGTTGGCCGTGCTGGGCTTCCTGGTCTATGTGGGGGTCTATAGCCTCTACATGAAGCGTCACTCCGTCTATGGCACCCTGGTCGGCAGCCTCTCCGGCGCCGCGCCACCCGTCATCGGCTACTGCGCCGTGAGCGGTCAGTTCGACTCGGGCGCCTTGATCCTGCTGGCGATCTTCAGCCTGTGGCAGATGCCGCACTCCTATGCGATTGCCATCTTCCGCTTCAAGGATTATCAGGCGGCCAACATACCCGTGCTGCCGGTGGTGAAGGGGATTGTCGTGGCCAAACACCACATTACCCTCTACATACTGGCCTTTATGGTGCCGACGTTGATGCTGTTTTTAGGCGGTTACGCCGGTTACAAGTATCTGATCGTGGCGACGGCGGTCAGCGTCTGGTGGCTGGGCATGGCGTTGTCGGGTTACAAGCAGGTGGTGGATGATGCACTCTGGGCCCGCAAGCTGTTCATGTTCTCCATCGTCACCATTACCTGCCTGAGCGTGATGATGTCGGTGGATTTCCAGCCGGATGCGACGCCGGTATTGGTGAGCATGCTGCCCTGACCCTGAGGCGGAGATGTTCTCCAGCGTCGTCATCATCTTCACCTGCCTGAACGTGATGATGTCGGTGGATTGCCAGCCGGATGCGATGCCGGTATTGGTGAGCAGACTGCGCCGATAGTGAGAGCTGCGCCCCTGAATGCATGAAATCCAGAGCCGGGAACCTTCCCGGCTCTGTTATTATGGGGCCCGCCCTGCGGGGCACGTTTCCCGTTGTTCGGGGGTGGCGCGCCTTGCGTCATCCACCCCTTGCATCTCTTTTCTCTTTGACCTATCGAGGCCTTCATGAATGATTTCACCATGACGAGGGGCGAGCGCCGCGCGACCTGGGCGCTCGGCTCCGTCTTCTCCTTGCGCATGCTCGGCATGTTTATGGTGCTGCCGGTGTTGACCACCTACGGCATGTCCCTGGCGGGCGCCTCCGAAGCCCTGATCGGCCTTGCCATCGGTATTTATGGCCTGACCCAGGCGCTGTTCCAGATCCCGTTCGGCTTGCTCTCCGATCGCATCGGCCGCAAGCCGCTGATCGTCGCCGGTCTGCTGATGTTTGCGCTGGGCAGCGTGGTCGCGGCGCTGACCCACTCCATCTGGGGTGTCATTCTCGGCCGCGCCCTACAGGGCAGCGGTGCCATCTCCGCCGCCGTGATGGCCCTGCTCTCGGATCTCACCCGCGAGCAGAACCGCACCAAGGCGATGGCTTTCATCGGGGTGAGCTTTGGCATCACCTTCGCCATCGCCATGGTGACGGGCCCCCTCATCACCCATGCGCTGGGGCTCTCCGGCCTGTTCTGGCTCATCGCTCTGCTGGCGCTGGGGGGCATCGCCATCACCCTCTGGCTGGTGCCGACCCCGACCGGCCACCTGCTCAATCGCGAGTCCAGCATGGTCAGGGGCGGGATGCGCACCGTGCTTACCAATCCGCGCCTGCTCAAACTCAACCTCGGTATCCTCTGCGTGCACACCCTGCTGATGTCGAGCTTCGTGGCGCTACCGTCGCTGCTCGAACAAGCCGGTCTGCCCCGTGACAGCCAGTGGCAGGCCTATCTGGTCACCATGCTGGTCGCCTTTGTCAGCGTGGTGCCCTTCATCATCTATGCCGAAAAACGCCGCCAGATGAAGCGGGTATTCCAGATCTGCGTGTTGGTGATGCTCATCGCCGAAGTGGTGTTGTGGCAGGCCGGGCTGCAGTTGTGGGGCCTGCTCGCCGGGTTGCAGCTCTTCTTCATCGGCTTCAACGTGATGGAGGCGCTGCTGCCGTCGCTCATCAGCAAGGAGTCGCCACCGGGTTACAAGGGCACCGCCATGGGGGTCTACTCCACCAGCCAGTTCATCGGGGTCGCCATCGGCGGCAGTCTGGGGGGCTTGCTCTACAGCCTGGGCGGCGGCGTGCTGGTGTTTGGCAGTTGTGCCCTGCTGGCGCTGGCCTGGCTTGGGGTCAGCCTCACCATGCAGGAGCCCCCTTATGTGAGCAGCCTGCGCATTGTGTTGCCGGCAGGGGTGGCGGCGAGCCCGGCGCTGGAGCAGCGGATCCGCGCCTGTGACGGGGTGAGCGATGTGCTGCTGGCGCCGGCCGAGCATTCACTCTATGTGAAGGTGGATACCAAGCACCTCACACGCAGCGATCTGGAGCGGCTGATAGCCGCCTGATGCGTTGCCATCAACAAACTGCCTGCCAATCTGGCGCAATGTGGATCAGCGCTCGATCAGCGGGGCCGAGCGATAGCTCCACAGGCCGTAGGTGCGCAGTGCATCGCGGTAGATGCCGAGCAGCTCGCTGTCGCTCACCTTGGCCAGGGCCGAGAGCGGCTTGTCCGGGTAGCTGACGCTGTCTATCTGGATC
>NZ_CAWNYS010000158.1:9300-10768 GCF_963878295.1 Aeromonas sp. HMWF014
CAGCTGGCGATCTCCAGCAGGGTCTGACCCCGGCGGACATGGCTGGCCGAGCTCACCAGCGTGGCGTGCTGGATCTGGTGGCGGGCGAGGGCGTAGCTGCTGTAGAGGGCGTTCTCCACCGTACTGGTGGCGTAGTTCTCCTCTATGATGCGCGAGCGATCTATGCCCTTCTTCACCAGCCAGTTCGCCATCAGCTTGCCCTCGGTCTGGCGGTTTTGGGGCACGCCGCCGGTCAGTATGATGAGCGCAGTCGGGTTGGCCTGGGCCAGGGTGCGGGTGGTCTCCAGCCGGCCCAGCAGGATATCGTGCATGCTGCCATCGGGGTTGAGGGCATAGCCCAGGGTGACGATGGCCCGGTTGCCCGGCTTGGGTGAGCTCTCCCCCTGCTCCTTGAGCGGGGTGGCATTGACCCGGGCCACCGTCTCCAGGATGCGCTGCAGATCGGCGGCGCGGCCGGGGTTGAGTGCCGCCAGTTTGCTCTGGTATGCCTGGGCGGCACTGGGGTTTTGCTTGAAGGTCTGCCAGGTGGCCAGGTAAGTAAGCAGATCTATGTCGTCCGGCGCCGTGTTGAGCGCCTGCTCGAACAGGCGGATGGCCTTGTCTACGTTGCCGTTGTAGATCTGGGCGTTGGCCGCCGAGATGAGCAGGTCGGTGCGGTAGGGTTCGAGCTGATAGGCCTGCAGCAGCAGTGCTGTGACCTGCTCCATGTTACTCGGCATCTTGGCGGTGAAGCCCGCGGTGGAGATGCGAGCCGGTGACTTGAAGATCTGCCAGGCATCCGCCAGCAGCTGATCCACCACCTGGCGCTTGCTGATGTACTGGTCGTAGTTTTGCTCCTTTTGCAGGGAGCGCACCGGGGCAGCCCAGGCATGAGTGGAGACAAACACTGGCAGGGCCAACAGGCTGGCCAGGGTCAGGGCAATCGCAGTTTTCTTCATCATGGGGTTCCACCTAGGGTGAGAGGTGCGATGCCATGGCATGCCCCTCTGGAGCCTTTTTCAATTAAAACAGGCGCTTGGTAATGGCCTACTCTACTCCTTTCCAGATGAAAAAAACGTGAACCGCTTCGGTTATCCCCGTGCCCCCCTAGCGCAGAGCCAGGCGTTCGTGAAGAAACGCCAGCCAGGCCTCCACCTTGGCGGGCAGGTGGCGACGGCGGGGGTAGAGGCACCAGATGCCGTGCTCGGGCAGGGCATGGTCTGGCAGCAGGGGCACCAGCCGGCCGGTGGCGAGATCCCGCTCCACGATAAAGTCCGGCATGTTGCCAATGCCGAGCCCTGCCAGCAGCGCGGTGTGGATGGCGTCGCTGTTGTTGACCTCGAAGTTGCCCCGCGGGGTGATGGCAACCTCTCCCTCCGGGCCTTGTAGGCGCCACTGGGTGCCGCCGCGAAACAGGGAGTAGCAGAGGCAGTTGTGGGCCTCGAGATCGGCCGGGGTACGGGGCGTGCCGGCCCGCGCCAGGTAGGTG
>NZ_CAWNYS010000159.1:0-4972 GCF_963878295.1 Aeromonas sp. HMWF014
CGCCACTCCTGACGCAGCACCCGAATTTCCGAGGTCTGCGGGAAAGAGCCTATGGTGGTGGTCGGCAACAGCGGCAGCTTGAGATCATGGCGCTGGGCCTGCGCTCGCACCGGATAGGCACTCTGGCGGTCGAAATCACTGTTGGTCAGGCTGGCAAGGCGCGACTGTACCGCTTTCTTGTGTACCCGGCTGTCTGACTCCCGCGCCACGATAGGCTGACTGTAGGCGGTGATCTTGTCCAGTGCTCCGCCATCGAGATAGTCGGAGAGCAGCCCCAGCTCATAGCACTTTTGCAGGGCGAAGGCGAACCAGCTGCGGGTCTGGGTGTCCAGCTCGTGCTCCAGGGTGAGATCCACCGGGCTATGCAACAGGGAGCAGGAAGAGGCCACCCAGAGCCGCTCGCCCAGCTTCTCTTTCAATGCTTTCAGCGTTGGCGCCAGCTTGGCCAGATTGGCACGCCAGACGTTGCGGCCATTGATCACCCCGGCAGAGATGACCCACTGGGCCGGCAGGTGCGGGACCAGCGTCTCAAGCTGCTCGGGTGCCGCCACCAGATCCAGGTGCAGGCCATCCACCTTGAGGCTGGTGATGATGTCGCGCTGATGGGCAACCGAGCCGAAATAGGTGGTGAGCAGCAGCTTGCAGGGACCGCTCAGGCGCTCATAGGCATTGAGATAGGCCAACCGCCACTCGTCCGGCAGGTCCAGCGCCAGCACCGGCTCATCGATCTGCACCCACTCCACGCCTTGTGCAGCCAGCTTGGCCAGGATCTCCTGGTAGACGATAAGCAGACGGTCGAGCAGTTCGAGGCGCGAAAAGCCGCTCTCTTTCTCCTTGCCAAGCCACAGATAAGAGACGGGCCCCAGCAGCACAGCCTTGACTGGCAGTCCCAGCGCCTTGGCCTCTTCCACTTCGTCAAACAGCTGGCTCCAGCCCAGCTTGAAGCGCTGGTCGCGGCTGAACTCGGGCACCAGGTAGTGATAGTTGGTGTTGAACCACTTGGTCATCTCGGCGGCGGCGGCAGCCGGGCCGGTCGGCGCACGGCCACGAGCCACCCGGAACAGGGTATCGAGATCGGTGTCACCGTGGCGGTGACGGGCAGGCACTGCGTCCACCAGCAAGCTGGTGCCGAGCACTTGATCGTACCAGGCAAAATCCCCCACCGGCAGCAGGTTAACCCCGGCGGTGCGTTGGGCCTGCCAGTGACGCTCACGCAGGCTCTTGCCGGTGGCGATAAGTTCCGCCTGAGTGGTCTCGCCACGCCAGTAAGATTCGAGGGCAAATTTCAGCTCGCGCTTGGCGCCGATACGGGGGAAGCCCAGTGTGTGTGCTCGTGTCATAGGTCCAATTCCTTATGCTCATTCATCTGATGGGAAACTGGATGATTTGGCCATCCAGATGTTTACACATCCAAAATGACAAGATAAGGTGGCGTTGGCTATTGAATCCTTTTCAACAGCCTCTCAAAAAATCCGCGATTGATGCAACAAGGAGCCATGTTATGGCAGTGCCAAGCAATGCAGGTCTGGAAATCAAGCACTTGAGAACCCTGACCGCGCTGGCCGAGCAGGGGTCGCTGGCCGGTGCCGCGCTGACTCTCAACCTCACCCAGTCAGCCCTCTCCCATCAGCTCAAAGAGCTGGAGACCCGCCTCAATCTGGAGCTCTACCTGCGCAAGAGCCGCCCCCTGGTGCTGACGGCGGCAGGCCAGCTGCTGCTGAGTCTGGCCCGCCAGGTGTTGCCCGCGCTATCCCAGACCGAGAAGCAACTGCACGCCCTGCAGAGCGGCGATGCGGGCAGGCTGCATCTGGCGCTCGATTGCCACAGCTGCATCCAGTGGCTGCTGCCGCTCTTGCCCGACTTTCGCCGCCAGTGGCCGGGGGTGGACCTGGAGGTGGAGTCGGTGCCCGGCTTTGATGCCATCAATGCCCTGCTCGGCGGTCAGCTCGACTTGCTGCTCACCTCGGACGTGCAGGCTCGCGGCGATCTCCACTTCGAACCGCTGTTTGCCTTCGACCTCAACTTGGTGATGGCGCCGGATCACCCCCTCTGCCACCAGAGCCGCATCGAGCCGAGCGACCTTGGGCCAGAGGTGCTGCTGGTCTACCCGGTGGAGCGCAGCCGCATGGATATCTTCAGCCGCTTTTTGCAACCCGCCGGGGTGGAGCCCGCCCGCTGCAAGCTGGTGGACAATACCTCCGTCATGCTGCAGATGGCCGCCGCCGGGCTCGGGGTCGCCGCCCTGCCGCGCTGGGCCAGCGAGGAGTTTGTGCGGCAGGGCTTGCTCGAAGCCAGGCCGCTGGGGGGCGGAGTCCGCCGTCATATGTATGGCGCGGTGCGGGCCGCCGACAAGGATCAAGCCTGTCTGCAGAGCCTGTTCGAGCGCATTCGCAGCAAGATGGGTGAGCAAAAAGAGGCGTAAGAACACCACCGATGGGGCAATACAGGTCAGTTAAGGGTCTTTTCATCGTGGGTCATCGTCTGCCCTGTCTCGTGCAAGAAGGCCCGCTGCAACTGCCAGCACGGCCAGGGGATACGAGTGGGGAAGATCGGTGTCATTGAGGGTCGGGACGCGACCAGCAGAGGGGCATGCCCGCCCAAGTGGCCACATTCAACATAGCCGCCCCCCATGCCTTCAACAAAGCCGTCAAGCCAGGTTGTCAACCTGTCACAAAAGTAACGCATTTCCCTGTCAGATTGTTTTAAAACAAATATATCAATTAGCCTGAAAAGCCCATAAAGTCCTCGTTCGAATCTTTTTCAGGGAGAGCAAAGATGAAAAAAATTGCCTTGATCACCGGAGCCCGTGGCGGCATAGGATCTGCTATCACCACCGCCTTGCTGGCCCAGGACTATCGCATCATTGCCACCCACTCCAGCGGCAACGGTGCAGCAGCCCACGACTGGTACGGGGAGCAGGGTTATCGACCGGATCAGGTGCGGCTACTGCCACTGGATGTGACAGACACCGCCATGTGTCGTACAACACTGGGTCACCTGTTGCAGGACGAGGGCCGGGTGGACGTGCTGGTCAACAACGCCGGCATCACCCGGGATGGCGCCTTCAAGCGCATGACACCTGAGCAGTGGTTCGAGGTGATCCAGACCAACCTGTGCAGCCTCTACAACGTGACCCAGCCGTTGTTCGACGCCATGTGCGAGCAGCGCGATGCCCGCATCATCAACATCTCCTCGGTCAACGGCCAGAAGGGGCAGTTCGGTCAAGTCAACTACTCGGCAGCCAAGGCGGGCATGCTGGGCTTCACCAAAGCGCTGGCGGCGGAGGGGGCCCGCTTCGGGGTCACGGTCAACGCCATCGCTCCCGGTTACACCGCCACCCCTATGGTGGAGGCGATCCGCAGCGATATCCTCGACAGCATCAAGGCCGATATTCCCATGCACCGCCTCGCCAAGCCGGAGGAGATCGCCGCCGCCGTGGCCTTTCTCGCCAGTGAGGCGGGCGCCTATATCACGGGGGAAACCCTGTCTATCAACGGCGGCCTCTATATGAAATAGCGCCGGGATCAATGCAAGCGACAGAGGGCAGCCAACAGGCTGCCCTCTGCTTTTAGCAAGTCAAGACAAGATGGCGCGCCCCCTGTCAGTCACCCGGCTCAGGGGCGCGCCGGCACAGCCCCCAACGGCTCGGCGAAGTGGCTGCGCAGGGCCGTGATCACTCGTCGCACCTTCTCCGGGATCTCCCGCTGGGGAGTAATAGCGTGGATCTCCATGGGCGGCACCCGAAAGCCCGGCAGCAGCTCCAGCAGCCGACCCTGGGCGAGATCCTCGGCGATTTCCCCCTCAGGTTGCAGCGAGACCCCCTGCCCCACCAGCGTGAACTGACGCAGCGGCAAGACGTTGTTGCACACCACCCTGGGCTTGGGTTTGACCTTGTGGCCCAGCCCCTTGTCGTCGAAGAAGGTCAGGCCCCCGCTCAGCATGTCCGCCGCCAGCCAGTCGTGTTCCAGCAGATCTGCCGGGCTACGCGGTGTCCCCTTGCGGGCCAGATAGGCGGGCGAGGCACAGAGCAGCATCCGGGTCTGGCCCAGCTTGCGCGCCACCAGGGTGGAGTCGGACAGGGTGCCGACCCGCAGCGCCACGTCAATGCGCTCGGCGATGAGATCCCGCTTCTCGTCGTCGGCGATGATCTGGATGCACAGGCCGGGATGGGCCTGCAACAGCGGCGACAAGGCCCGCGCCAGCGGCTGGCCCGCCATCCCCACGGGCGCCGTGATCCGCACCTCGCCGAGCAGGCTGTCGCGTACCTCGGAAAGGCGCAACTCGGTCTGGTTCAACGTCTGTTGCAACGACTGGCATCCCTGCCACACCACTTCCCCCGCCTCGGTCAGGTTGAGACGACGGGTGGAGCGGTGCAGCAGGGGGAGGCCAAGCAGGCTCTCCAGCTGGCTGATATGCTGGCTGACGGCGGAGGGAGTCATACCCAGGGCCTTGGCGGCGCCCGTCATGCTGCCCGCCTCCACCACGGCGGCGAAGATGGCGTAACGTTTGAGCTGTTCCATTGTTAAATCCAGCTTACAAGTGAATCAATTTTATAGTCGATTATTAAATCACATTCGACGGCGTAGGATAGCCTCATTCCAACAGTGAAGGAGAATCCCCCATGAAAATTGCCCTGATCGGTGCCAGCGGTTTTGTCGGTACAGCCATCCTCAATGAAGCCGTCAGCCGCGGCTATCACGTCACCGCCATCGTCCGCGATGTCAGCAAAGTCGCTGCCCACCCGCAGGTCACCGCCGTGGCGGTAGATGCCCAGAACCCACAGGCACTGGCCAAGGTGCTCAAGGGGCACGACCGGGTGATCAGCGCCTACAACCCGGGCTGGAGTGCACCGGACATCTACGACCAGTACCTCAAAGGGGCCAAGGCCATAGTCGCGGCAGCCAAAGCAGCCCACAGCTGGTTGCTGGTGGTCGGTGGTGCCGGCAGTCTGGAAATCGCCCCCGGCGTACAT
>NZ_CAWNYS010000160.1:0-5531 GCF_963878295.1 Aeromonas sp. HMWF014
CCGCCTGCAACTGGCCCGGATATGGGATCAATACGGCATGCTGGTGATCTTCGCCATCCTGTTCTTGCTAGCCTGCGTGCTGGTGCCCAACTTTGCCAGCCTGATCAACATGCGCGGGCTGGGGCTGGCTGTCTCCATGTCGGGCATGGTGGCCTGCGGCATGCTGTTCTGCCTCGCCTCCGGCGAGTTCGACATGTCGGTCGGCTCCGTGGTCGCCTGTTCAGGCGTTGCCTGCGCGGTGGGCATCAACGCCACCGAGAGCATCACGGTCGGCATCCTGGCCGGTATGTCGGTGGGGGTGCTGTTTGGCCTCATCAACGGCATCGTGGTGGCCAAATTCAAGATCAACGCCCTTATCACCACCCTCGCCACCATGCAGATGGCGCGCGGGGTGGGCTACCTCATCTCCGATGGCAAGGCGGTCGGCATAGTGGAAGAGGGTTTTTTCGATCTCGGCAACTCCGCCCTGCTCGGGATCCCGACGCCGGTCTGGCTGACGGCGCTCTGCTTCGTGCTCTTTGGCCTGCTGCTCAACAAGACCACCTTCGGTCGCAACACCCTGGCCATGGGGGGCAATGAAGAGGCCGCGCGGCTGGCCGGGGTCAACGTGGTGCGCACCAAGATCATCATCTTCACCATGACCGGGCTGATTGCCTCCATTGCCGGCATCATACTCGCGTCGCGCATGACCTCGGGCCAGCCCATGACCTCCATCGGTTTCGAGCTGGTGGTGATCTCGGCCTGCGTGCTGGGCGGTGTCTCTATGAAGGGGGGGATTGGCAAGATCTCCTACATCATCGCCGGTGTGCTGATCCTGGGGCTAATGGAGAACGCCATGAACCTGCTAAACATATCCCCGTTTGCCCAGTACGTGGTGCGCGGCCTGATCCTGCTCGCCGCCGTGCTGTTCGATCGCTACAAGCAGGTACGCAAGGCGCGCATCTGACCACCCTCCTACCGGCGCAGGCTCACGTTCTGTTGGCTTGCGCCGGTGACACTATGGCGATCGGCCCATGCCATTGTGAGCCAGCTCAACAATTTCACACGACGCTGACCGCCAGATAGCGCGTTCCCAAGGTGAGTCTTTACAATGGCCCAAGCCGATTTTTTTACCCAAGCGCTGTTTTCCGCCATGTCCTCGATGCAAAAAGAGAAGCCGAAACAACTTAATCCCCTGTTGCCGGGCTACGCCTTTGATGTCTTCCTGGTCTCGGGCATGACCCCCATAGAGCAGGGGAGCGTGCTCGACTTCATCATTGACAGGCCCCAGGGCATGAAGGGCTTCATCGTCAACCTGACCATCAGAGGCAAGGGGCAGATCTTTCATGGGGATCAGGCATTCACAGTGGAGCCCGGCGACCTGCTGCTGTTCCCGCCGGCGGCCGTGCACTATTACGGCCGGGCACCGGATGTGCGGGAGTGGTACCACCGCTGGGTCTATTTTCGGCCGAGGGCCTATTGGGCCGACTGGCTAAAGTGGCCGCAGGTGACGGAGCGGGTGGGGTGCCTGCAACTGGCGGACAGCCAGTTGCTCACCGAATTTGACGCTCTGTTCCTCGACATCGAAGAGACCCACCAGCAGCTCAGACCCATGTCGGAACAGCTCGCCATGAACCTGCTGGAACGGCTGCTCATTCGTTGCTACGAGGCCTCTTCTCTCAATGCCTACCCCACCATAGATCACCGGGTTCACCAGGCGTGCCAGATCCTGAGCGAGTCGCTCTGTGCCGAAATCTCGGTAGAGGCGCTGGCGGAGCGGGTGTTTTTGTCTCCTTCACGGCTGGCGCACCTGTTTCGCGAGCAGGTGGGGGTGAGCATAGTGCGCTGGCGCGAGGATCAGCGGATCATGCGGGCCAAGCTGTTGCTGCAGACCACCCCCATGTCGGTGGCCACCATAGGCCAGCAGGTGGGCTATGACGATCAGCTCTACTTCTCGCGGGTGTTTAGGAAACGGGTGGGCGTCAGCCCGACCGAATACCGCAAATGCGCCACCCCGCTGTGACGGGGGGATTGCAGACAGGGACGAGGCGCCAGCCAAGCGTCATCAGTGTCGCAGATGCCAGATCAGGCTAGTTTTTCGAAGGTTTCACTGGCCCCCGAGAAGAGGGCCAGTGAAGGGGCTGACTTGCTCAGCGCTGGCGGGCCTTGAATCTGGGATTACTCTTGCAGATCACGAATAGCTTGCCGCGGCGACTGACAATCTGGCAATCCGGGTGGCGCGACTTGGCTGATTTGAGGGAGGAGAGCACTTTCATTACTTGTCTTTTCCTTTGTTGAAGAAGTGGCCGAAACGTTGCCCAAAGCGGGCGACCTGGCCCTCCTTGCCGATCTGCTTCTGCTTGCCGGTATAGAAGGGGTGAGAGGCACTGGAGACATCCAGCGTCACATAGGGATAGGTATTGCCATCCTCCCACTGCTTGGTGCGGTCTGTTTTGAGGGTGGAACCCACCAGAAAATAGTTGTTGGCGGTCAGATCGTGAAACAGGATCTGACGGTATTCGGGGTGAATGTTGGGGCGCATAATACTTGCTCTATGGTTTTGTGTGTTATGTTATAACATGTAAATAATGCTCCTGTTGAGAATGAATATCAACTATTTTTTAGGGCGCTATAAGGGTAGATGAAGGGGGCATAGAGCATAAAACGGGCGGGTATGAGCTGCCCGGGAGCAGGAAAACCGGTTATCTGCGACGCCACTGCAACTTTGATTGAAGGCCTGCTTGGGGAAGCAGATAATCCCTCCTTTACTTTTGATTTTTACTGTATAAAAATACAGTTATAAATCATGGAGACTTATCCTATGCGTCTGGAAATCATCATCGACAAGAAACATCAGATCCCTACCACCACCATGGAGGCGCTGCGTCAGGAGTTGCTCAAGCAGTTGGGCGAGAAGTTCCCCGACCTGCATGTGCGGGTCGCACCGGGCGGTGCCATGGCGATGACGGTCAGCCGTGCCAGCAAGGAAGACAAGGAGCTGGCGGAGGCCATGGTGCAGGAGGTGTGGGAGAACGCTGACAGCTGGATGCCGGAAAACGCCGCCTCCTGAGGCTCGTCGGCCGCTGACTGAGTCGTGTATGGCTGGCGCCAGAAAGACTCAACAAGGATCAGAGAAAACGCAGCCTCGGCTGCGTTTTTCCGTTTCTGGCCACACAGGGAATTTACCTGCTCACATCGTGCTGGAAGGGGGAACCTGCGCCTTACAACCCGGCCCAGCGCTTGAGGCTATTGACCTGTACCCGCTGGTTGGCCTGGGCTATCTCGCGATGGGCACGCAGCGCCTTGATGGCCTCGGGCAGGGCGGCGTGCACCTCGGCGGCCGTCATGCCGGGATGCAGCGCGGGGTGATAGGCAAGCTTGAGCAGCACATAGTCCAGTCCGGTCGGGAAGCTGTCGATGCTGTTGTCGTTGAAGATGGAGGGAAACACCTTGTCCGAGTCGTTGGGCAGGCCCATCACCTGGGTGAGTTCTTCTACTACGCAATCGAGAAAACGCCCCTTGGCCCGGCTGTAATCTACCGGAATGATGATGGTGGCGCGGGCTATCTCATGGCGGGCATTGGTGGCGAAATTGGCTATGCACAGCCCCTCTTTGAGCGCCATCTTGATGGAGGCATCCTGGCCCATGGTCCGTTTGGCCCAGCTCGCCATCTGCGAGTGTTGGGTCATGATCAGGGTGATGTTGGCGTTGTCGTTCACCAGTGTGATAGGGCGACCTATGATGCTGGCCAGATGCTGGCTCTGGATCTTGACCACCTCGGCCTGCAGCGGCTTGTCGCCAAATTCATTGATGAGCCTGAGACGGATGGGTTGCTGCCAGCGGGAGAAACGCACATTCTGCTCGTGGCCATATTCCTGTTTCATGGCGACTTCGAAGAAGCTCTGAGTCAGATAGGCGTCGCTCTGCCAGTGGTCGGCGGCGTGCAGGGAAAGCGGTGGGAGCAGCAGCACCAGACTCCACAGGCTCATCAAGCCTCCCTTGAATGTGCGAGCACGGGGCAGTAGCGGATGGCGCAATGGGATCATGTTTCCTCCTTGAAACGGCAATCGGTCAGCGCGCGGCGCGCTCAATATCGCGCCAAGTTAGCCAGAGTCTGAGATCAAACTCCAGTTGATGATAGTCCGGCTCCATGTGTTGACAGAGCTGGTAGAAGGCTTTGTTGTGATCCTTCTCCTTCAGGTGGGCCAGTTCGTGCACCACTATCATCTTCAAAAAGGCGGGGTGAGCCTCCTTGAACAGGGCGGCGATGCGGATCTCGTTCTTGGCCTTGAGCTTGTTGCCCTGTACCCGGCTGACATAGGTGTGCAGGCCGAGGGCATCCTTGATCACGTTGATCTTGCCATCGAAAATCACCTTGGACAGCGGCGCCGAGCTTTTCAGATAGCGGTTCTTCAACTCCATGGTGTAACCCAGCAGCGCCTTGTCACTCTGGATCAGGTGACTGTCCGGGTAGCGTTTTTCCAGCATGTCGCCCAGCTTGCCCGCCGCGATCAGCTGTTGTACCTGTGCCTTGAGCGGGTCCGGGTAGCCCCCGAGATAGGTCAGTTCCGCCATGGTTTTTCACTCGTCACATCAAAAAAAGAGCGCCATTGTAGTCATCCCGCGTTGGCTTGTGTAGGGCTTGCTCTCTTCCCTGCGTGTGTTCGTCCAAGCAAAAGGGCCGTCACTGTGATCAATGACGGCCCTTGCTGGCGATGGTGCGGGATCAGCGCCTGCGATAAAGGCCGGGGTCCACCTCTTCATACTGGCTCACCAGATATTGATAGAAGGCGAGGCTGGAAGGGGAGCTCGGTTTTTTCAGCTCGTCGGCAATCCGTTCCGGCTTGGCGATGATGAACTTGGGACTCTGGCGCTTGATGTCGGCCAGCACACGTTCACGCACGTCGTAGGGCGGATTGACGTTGGCAAAGAAGAGATAGGCGGAGGCCGGCTGGCGATCGGTCCACAGATAATATTGCGGCTGTATGCCATCGACCCAGATCTTGTCGGCCGGGCCGGTTTCGGCCTTGATCCGATCGACCCGTACCTGAGCTGGCAGGTTGAACGGCGTGCCCTTCAGGCTGCCTTCCCAGGCGTTGTTGAGCAGCAGGACCAGCATGGCCAGCGAGGCGAGCCAGGGAGTGGCACTGCGCACATCCCAGGCGCGCCACAGGGGCACCAGGATCAGCACGGGCAGGGCCCACAGCAGACTGTTGCCGAGCACTTCCCGCACCCGTTCCAGCGACCACTCCTTGGTGCTCCAGCCGTAACCGAGTTGCTGGGCCAGCAGCCAGCTGGCGGTCAGCACCACCAGCGAGATACAGAGCAGGCCGAGGCCATCGGCTTGCTGCTCACTGCGATCCAGCAGGCAGGCGAGCGGCAACAGGGCCAGCGGCAGATAGAGCACATCGTAGTGATCGAACACATGGCCGGAAACGGAGTTGGCGACCAGAGTGAACACTACGCCGAACAGGGTGGCGCACAGGACGGGCAGATACCACTCCTGCCGCCGGCTCATCATCAATATGATGAAGGCGGGTAGCAGCATGATG
>NZ_CAWNYS010000161.1:0-1141 GCF_963878295.1 Aeromonas sp. HMWF014
CTGTAGTAATAGTCGTCATGGGTGCGGGGGATGAGCTTGGGGGTACCGGTGCTGCCGCCGGAGAGCTGGAAGAAGGCCACCTCGTCCGCCGGACTCGGGCCATAGGCGGGGACGGCCAATCCCTCGCTCTTGGCCTGATCACTCAGCCAATGAATCAGCCCCAGTTCCCCGTTCTCGCCATCAAGCAGCACCAGCTCGGCGCCTATGCCTCGCAGCAGATCACTGTTGAGATCCCCATTGGCAAACAGCGAATGGGCGCGCGAGCCAATAAAGAGCCGGGGTCGGATCTGCTCGGCGTAAGAGGCCAGCTCCAGCCGGTTGTGGCTGAAGAGGGCGTTGACCGGCGCAATCCCCGCTTTGAGCAGGGCGAAAAACACCAGATAGAACTCGGCCACATTGGGCAGCTGCACCAGAGCGGTATCGCCCACCTTGAAGCCATGACGAACGAGCCGCCCGGCCAGCCGACTGGCGCCTTCATCCAGCGCGCGATAACTGACCCTGCGCTCGCCGCAGAGGATGGCGGTGGCATCCGGCGCCACTTCACACTGGCGATCCAGCATGATGGTCAGGGGCTCACCGCGCCAATAGCCCTTGGCACGATACTGCCCGGCCAGTTCCCGGGGCCAGCGGGTGTAAGGCAGGAAGCGGTTGGCCTGAGTCATAGCGCCACCTCAGTGCCAAGGCCCAGGGCGTTTAACATGGTGCCCAGCTTGGTGCCGGTCTCGGCCCACTCCATGGCGGGATCCGATCCTGCCACTATGCCAGCGCCGGCAAACAGCTCCACCTGATGGCCATCGAGCACACCGCAGCGGATCACCACAGCCCACTCCCCATTGCCCTGGCTGTCACACCAACCGACGATACCGCTGAACAGGGCCCGTCTGAAGGGTTCCTGCTCGCGGATAAACTGACGCGCCAGCTCGGTCGGATAACCGCACAAGGCCGGGGTCGGATGCAGCTGGCAGGCCAGGGAGAGCACAGAAGCCTGACCCGGATGCAGCTGACCGGCGATGGGCGTGCCCAGATGCCAGAGGGTATCCGTGCTCATCAGGGTGGGATTGGCGGGAATGGCCAGCTCGCGGCAGTGCGGGGTCAGCACCCGGCGGATCTCGTCGATCACCAACTTGTGTTCATGCTGATC
>NZ_CAWNYS010000162.1:0-8948 GCF_963878295.1 Aeromonas sp. HMWF014
GGCTTGGCGCGCGGGTTGGCGCGGCGCCCCTCCAGGGAGTTGATGAGTGCCGTCTCCTCGCCGCAGATGTAACGACCCGCGCCGGTGTGGACGAACAGCTCGAAGTCAAAACCCGAGCCGAGAATGTTCTTGCCGAGCAGGCCCGCGGCCTTGGCCTCTTCTACGGCCCGGCGCAGGTTGATGGCGGCATCCACGTACTCGCCACGCAGGAAGATGTAGCCGCGATAGGCCTTGAGAGCCTTGGCGGAGATGATCATCCCCTCGATCAGCAGGTGGGGCAGCTGCTCCATCAGCAGCCGATCCTTGTAGGTATTCGGCTCCATCTCGTCGGCGTTGCAGAGCAGGTAACGGATGTTCATGCTCTCGTCTTTGGGCATCAGGCCCCACTTCACGCCGGTGGAGAAGCCTGCGCCACCGCGGCCCTTGAGGCCAGCATCCTTGACGGTGCCGACAATCTCATCCGGGCTCATCTGGCCAAGGGCTTTGCGGGCCGCCTCATAGCCCTGCTTGTTCTGGTATTCATCCAGCCAGACCGGCTGGCCGTCGTCACGCAGCCGCCAGGTGAGCGGATGGGTTTCGGGGGCGCGTGCGATCAGGTTGGCCGTGCCGATGGAGGCCAGGGGCGTGGTCGGCCGTGGGCTCATGGACATAGATTGGCCTCCGGGGTCTTGTACCGTTCAAGGCGCATGGGCAGATTGCCCTTGTGAAGACTCATGGGTAGGCCTCCAGGGTCTTGAGCAGGCTGATAGCATCGAGCCCGCCATAGGTGTCGTCGTCGATCATCAGCGCCGGTCCCTTGTCACAGTTGCCGAGGCAGCAGACGGGCAGCAGGGTGAAGCGGCCGTCGGCGCTGGTCTGGCCGGGGGCCAAGTCCATCACTTCCTTGAGGCCGGCCAGCAGCTCTTCGTGGCCGTTGATGTAACAGACCATGCTGTCACAGACCCGGATGATGTGGCGCCCGACCGGCTGGCGGAAGATCTGGCTGTAGAAAGTGGCAACCCCTTCCACGTCGCTGGCGGGAATGCCGAGTTCGGCAGCGATGGCATGGATGGCACCGTCCGGTACCCAACCGCGAGCCTGCTGCACTATCTTGAGTGCTTCTATGCTGGCGGCGCGGGGATCTTCGTAGTGGTGTATCTCATGCCTGATGGCATCGCGTTCGGCCTGGCTCAGGACGAAGCCGTCCCCCTTGCCCTGGCACGCACTCTGCCCCTGCGGGGTCTGATTGTTTTGGCACTGACATTGCTGGCTCATGGCTTAACCTTTTGTGGCTTGTCCTTTTTGTCGCGTAACGGTTGTTTAGTAACAGCGGTTACTCAACGATCCACATCCGACATAACGAAATCGATACTGCCCAGGTAGGCGATGAGATCCGACACCATGCTGCCTTTGATCACCGAGGGGATCTGTTGCAGGTGAGCAAAGCTCGGGGTGCGGATCCGGGTCCGGTAGCTCATGGTGGAGCCATCGCTGGTCAGGTAATAACTGTTGATCCCCTTGGTCGCCTCTATCATCTGGAAGGATTCGGCGGCCGGCATCACCGGGCCCCAGGACACTTGCAGGAAGTGGG
The DNA here is from genome assembly GCF_963878295.1 of Aeromonas sp. HMWF014. Classification (NCBI taxonomy): domain Bacteria; kingdom Pseudomonadati; phylum Pseudomonadota; class Gammaproteobacteria; order Aeromonadales; family Aeromonadaceae; genus Aeromonas; species Aeromonas sp. HMWF014. The sequence goes on from NZ_CAWNYS010000162.1 coordinate 1,571, forward strand.
TGATCAGGGTCTCGATGTCTTGCAGGGTGCGATCTTTGGGCGGTGGTGTGGTGAGCGGGTGATCTGCCTTGAATGGCCCAGCCGGCATGTTCTTCACACACTGCTCTATGATACGCAGGCTCTGGCGCATCTCTTCGAGGCGTATCATGCCACGGTCGTAAACATCGCCATTGGCACCGACTGGCACCTCGAATTCGAACTGATCGTAGCCCGAATAAGGGCGCCATTTGCGTACGTCAAAGTTGAGGCCGGTGGCGCGCAGACCGCCCCCCGTGACGCCCCATGCCAATGCCTGCTCTGTGGTGTAGGAGGCGACGCCTATGGTGCGGCCGCGCAAGATGCTGTTGCGCATGGCAGCCTTTTCGTAATCCATCAGTCGCTTGGGCAGCCAGTCCAGCAGGTTTTCCTGGATGAGACGAGCCCAGCCCACCGGCAGATCGTGCGCCACGCCGCCAATACGGAACCAGGCCGGGTGCATGCGCGCGCCCGTGATGGCTTCAATGATGGTGTAGATTTTCTGGCGATCGGTGAAGGTGAAGAAGACGGGGGTCATGGCACCCACGTCCTGGATATAGGTACCGAGGAACAGCAGGTGGCTCTGGATACGGAACATCTCCGCCAGCATCACCCGGATCACGTCGACCCGGTTGGGCACCTTGATACCCGCCAGCTTCTCGACCGCCAGCACATAAGGCAGGTTGTTCATGACGCCACCCAGGTACTCGACCCGGTCGGTATAGGGGATGTAACTGTGCCAGGACTGACGCTCCCCCATCTTTTCGGCCCCACGGTGGTGATAGCCGATGTCTGGCACGCAGTCGCGGATCTCCTCACCATCGAGCTGCAGCACCAGCCGGAAGGCGCCGTGAGCGGAGGGGTGGTTCGGGCCGAGGTTCAAGAACATGTAGTCCTCGTTCTCGTTGCCCCGGTTCATGCCCCACTCTTCGGGTTTGAACAGCAGGTTATCCTGCTCCTGATCCTGTTTGACCGTATCGAGCATGAAGGGATCGAATTCGGTGGCGCGCGCCGGATAGTCCTTGCGCAGCGGGTGTCCTTGCCAGCTTTTGGGCATCATGATGCGGGTCAAATGGGGGTGACCATCGAAGTGAATGCCCATCAGATCCCACACTTCCCGTTCATACCAGTTGGCGTTGGGGAAGTGGCGGCTGACGGTTGGCAGGCTCAGATCGCTCTCTTTGAGCGGCACCTTCAGCATCAGATCGGCGTTACGGTCGATGGAGATGAGGTGATAGAAGATGGTGAAGTCGCTCTCGGGCAGGCCGTCGCGATGGCTGCGCATCCGCTCGTCGGTGGCGCTGAGATCAAACAGCATGACGAACGGGGAGGGGAGCTTGCGCAAGAAGCCCATCACGTCCAGCAGCAGCTCGCGGGAGAGCCAGAGCACAGGCACGCCGGTGCGGGTGGTCTGAACGGTGAAGCGCTCGGCGCCGAAGTGGGCAAACAGCTCGCCGACCACCTGGGCATCCTGGTGATCGCCCGGTTGCCACTGGGCCATGGTGTAGTTACTGGGGAATTCTCGGGTCAGTTTCATGATCAGATCTCATCCGGCGTGCGCAGGTTGGTTACGTTGATCCGCTCGCCGCGCTTGCGTTCCTTCTCGGCCTGCATCTGGGGACGGTAGATCCCCTGATCGCCCACCACCCAGGAGAGGGGCCGGCGCTCCTTGCCGATGGAGTCTTGCAGCAACATCAGGGCTTGCAGGAATGCCTCGGGACGGGGCGGGCAGCCAGGAATGTAGACGTCGACCGGCAGGAACTTGTCCACGCCCTGTACCACGGAGTAGATGTCATACATACCGCCCGAGTTGGCACAGGCGCCCATGGAAATGACCCACTTGGGTTCGAGCAGCTGCTCGTAGAGGCGCTGAATGACTGGCGCCATCTTGATGAAGGGCGTCCCTGCTATCACCATGAAATCGGCCTGACGCGGCGAGGCACGGATGACTTCCGCCCCGAAGCGAGCTACGTCATGGGGAGAGGTGAAGGCGGTACACATCTCCACGTAGCAACAGGAGATGCCGAAGTTGTAGGGCCAGAGGGAATTCTTGCGACCCCAGTTGACGGTGTCTTGCAACACCTCCTCGAGACGCCCCATCATGATGCCGCGTTCAGCCTGTTGCGCCAGCGGATCATCGACGGTCTGGCGCTGTTCCTGGGGGTAGCGCTCAACTGGCGCATCCGGGTCAATCCGGGTCAGGGTGTACTTCATGGTGCAACCTCAAAGGGAATATCGGTCATTCAGTCTGGCTTTTTGTCAGTCAGAGCGCGTTTCTTTGGTGCCCAGTCGAGGGCGCCGATGCGCCACAGGTAGATAAGACCTACCAGCAGCAGAGTGATAAAGATGGTGGCTTCGATAAAGCCGACCCAGCCACTCTCCCGAACGGAGACGGACCAGGCGAACAGATAGAGGGCCTCGACGTCGAAGATGACGAAGAACATGGCGACCAGGTAGAACTTGGCGGAGAAACGCAGACGGGCATTGCCAACCGAATCTATGCCCGACTCGAAGGGCTTGTTTTTGGCTCGGCCGTAGGCCCGGCCTCCCAGCAAGGCGGCCAGACCTATCATGATCAGACACAGACAAATGGCTGCAACGACATAGATAGCAAAAGCCCAATGCTGGACAGCGATATCAGCAAACATATAGGTTTTCCCTAACCGAATTAATCATGTGACTTAACAATGGTGTTACGCATTATGCCACTTCCATACTGATTTACATGTCATTTCAAAGGATTAATTATTAATCATCGGGAGGAAAATCGTATTTTGCTAGCAATGTCAATTTTCTCATTTGAGAATCATTTCCAACGGCGAGAATAGACCCGGAAAACGGCGCGCAGCAGAGCTTGCACAGGCGCTGCCTGCAGAGGAGCGCTGGGGATACGGGTCGGATGACAGGAGCAAGTCAGGCAGGGTGAGGTGCAAAGAAAACCCCGCAGGGCGGGGTGTGTTGATCATGGTTTGAGGATGGGGAGCGCCTCTTCCGCGGCCTTGCCCTGAGAGAGGGTGATCTCGACCCGGCGGTTGGCCTGTCTATGCTCCGGCGTGTCGTTGGCATAACGTGGCTGGGCATCGGCCACCCCCTGAGCGATGACCCTGGTTGCATCCAGCTTGGGGTTGGTGAGCAGGGTATGGACGATGGAGGCCGAGCGCAGCACCGACAGCTCCCAGTTGCTGCGATAGAGCTCTATCGGCGCCTGCGAGTTGTCTGTGTGGCCGGTCACCACCACCTTGCCCGGGATGTCTGCCAGTATGCCGGAGATCTTGTTGACCAGCGGGATGAACTGGGGCTGCAGGAAGGCCGAATCGGCCGGAAACAGCGCCTTCTCGCCGATGCGGATCACCAGCTGGCTGCCAAGCTGCTCCACCTCCAGATCCTTGGATTCAATCTGTGCCTTGAGCTGCTGCTCGAGCTTCTTCTTGGTGACCTGTACCCACTCCTGTTCCTTGGTCTTGTGCGGCCATGCCTCGGTGGCACTCGGCTTTTCAGAGGCCCCTATGGTTTCGTTGAAGGGATCTGCCGCTGCGGTCGGTGCCTCTTTTTCCAGCACAGTCTCTTTATCCGGACTGCTGGGGGTCGTCCTGGATTCGGGCTCCAGGATCCCGGTGCCGCCCTGCATCACAGGAGAGCCTGCCGGTGGAGAGATGAGGCCGATTTTACCCAGCGACTCGATGAAGCCCTGGATCAGCACCCGGGTCTCGGACTGTTTGGCCATGGCAAAGGAGTAGAGCACCACGAACAGGGCGAACAGCAGGGTCATGAAATCGGCATAGGAAACCAGCCAGCGTTCGTGGTTTTCCGGCGCTTCAGGCTTTTTCTTTTTGGCCACCATGGCCTCCCAGATAAGGTTCGAGGGTAACTTGTAACCGGGCTTGCGACTCGCCATCCACGATGCAGAGAATACCGGTCAAGGTCATCTCCTTGTAGTGGCGGATCTCATGGGCAAACCCCTTGTAGCGGTTACCGAAGGGAAGAAAGATCAGGTTGGCGGCACCCACCCCGTATATGGTGGCGATGAAGGCCACCGCGATGGCCCCCCCCAGCTTGTCAGGGGCATCGAGCAGGCCCATGGCGTGGATCAGGCCAAATACTGCACCCACTATCCCCATTGTCGGGCTGTAGCCGCCCATGGCCTCATAGAATTTGACGGTCTGCTCGAGATCCTCATGCTCGAACTCGATCTCGTTTTCCAATACCTCGTGGATCTTGGTTTTCTCGTAGCCATCGACCATCATCTGCACCCCTTTTTTCAGGAAGGGATCCTTGATATCGTCGATCATGCCCTCCAGAGCCAGCATGCCGCTGCGTCTGGCGTTGCCGGCCAGGGTCTCCAGCAACTGTGCCTGTTCCAGCATGTCGATCTTGGGGGGGGAGAGCAGCCACTTGAAGCGCTTGAAGGTTTTACCGACGACGGAGAAAGGAAACTGGGTCAGTGCGGCACCGATCGTACCGCCAATTACTATCAGGAAGGCTGGCAGATCGAGCAGGGCGCTGGGATGGCCCCCCTCTATCATGTTGCCGCCAAGGATGGCGAGCAACGCCAGCATCAAGCCAATCAAGCTCATTTTTGTACGTCCCTGGATATTGATAATGGCTAGTGTAGCTATTTAAGTATCAGTTTTTCAAAATGATATCCAATCGGTGAGCAATAAATCAGAGTCGTGTCCGGCGGGAACATATGTTACAGCGCAGGGCGGAACGCCGGTCTGGGCAGGGTGAGAAACAAGGCATGCTCATACCGAGGTGGGCAAGGACGCCTGATAGGGAGAATGTCACCGCGGGGATGCCGGTGTGTTGCGAGAGGAGGGGGAGAGCATTCGCCGGTCGAGAGCAGATGGCGCAGGCCACAAAGCAAAAAGCCCGACCAGTTAGGTCGGGCTTAGCGATTTGGCGGTGAGGGAGGGATTCGAACCCTCGATACGTTGCCGTATACACACTTTCCAGGCGTGCTCCTTCAGCCACTCGGACACCTCACCAAATTTTTGACCAGGGTTTAATGTGTTTGGCCAACACTTCATTCGCCGCGCCGTTGCGCTGGAACGGGGCGTAATTTAGGGGAAAGGGCTGCCAGGGTCAACCATTTTTCCCCTTATTTTTCATAATCTTTATCGAATGCCTATCCCTTGAACAGAATGCCGGTTTTTTAAACCTGATCAGGGCTTGTCCAAGATGATCAGACTGTCGGGCAGCTCATTCTGATCCCGGGTCGCCGGGAAGGCATCGGTCAGGATGGCGCGGGTGCGCTCCACGCACTCGATGAATCCCTGCTCCACCTCCCGGTTGCGTACCCGTTGAGTGAAGTCGTCGATGATCGCCTGCCACAGGGCATTGTCGATATGCTGGGCGATGCCGTCATCCACCAGTATTTCCACATAGTGTTCGGCCACCGAGACGAAGATCAGCACCCCCAGCCGGTCCCGAGTGCGGTGCAGCCCTTGTTCGACAAACTGCAGGCGAGCCATCAGCGCCGCCCTGCGCTGGCGTACCTGCTTCGGGATCAGATACATCTTGATGGGGGTCCAGTGGAACAATATGCTCAGCAGCAGCCACACCGACCACTGTGCCAGCAGGATCTCGTACCAGCCGAGCCAGAAGCCGAGCTCAAACACCAGCAGGGGGGTGAGCATGGCAATCAGCGCCGCCCACAGGGTGGGAATATAGCGATAACCGTCACTGGCTGGCGCCAGCACTGTGACCAGTTCAGCATCCGTTTCCAGCTCCGCCTCGCGAACCTTGGCCTGTAGCGTGTGGAAGAACTGTTTAGAAATCATAGTGTCGTCTCTTCATGCCTGTATTCCTGTTACCAACCACCGGAGGCTCCGCCGCCGCCAAAACTGCCGCCGCCCCCACTGAAACCGCCACCGCCGCCGCCCCGGCTGCCGAAGCTGCCTGCACCGAAGCCTCCTGTCAGCAAAGCCGCGCGGCGTCGGCCCCCGCCACCGCCGCGCAGGTTATGCAGCACTAGCATCACAATCACCATCAGGATGAACAGCCAGGGACCGCCCAGCCTCTCCTTTTGTTTAGGAATGTCCACCGGCGTGTACTCACCCGCCAGCGCCTGCATGATGCCCCTGCTGCCTGCGACCACACCAGCGGCCATGTTGCCACGCTTGAAGGCGGGCAGTATCCGGGCCTGGATGATGTTGGCCGCAATGGCGTCGGGCAGGGCACCTTCCAGCCCATAACCCACTTCGATGCGCACCTTGCGCTCATCCTGTGCGATCAGCAGCAGGACGCCGTTGTTTTTGCCTTTCTGACCAATGCCCCAGTGGCGACCGAGCTGGTAGCCATACTCCTCTATAGTTCCACCATCCAATGTATCGATTGAGACCACCACTAGCTGGATGCCGCTACGCCTTTCAAATGCGGCCAGTTGCTGGGTCAGCTGATGGGCTTGCTTACGGGACATCAGGTTTGCCTCATCCACTACCCGGCCGCTGAGGGCTGGAAAGGTGGGGGCGGCTTGCAGCGCCGCCATCCACAGCAGCAGACAAGGCAACAGCCAGCGGGCAAGCCTGCTCATTGGAAGTTGACCTTGGGCGCCTCATCGGCACCTGGCTTGGCACTGAAGCTCGGTTTGGCCTCCAGATCCGAATAGAGCAACTTGGACCAGATGACGCCGGGGAAGGTACGGATCTCGGTATTGAACTGGCGCACCGCCTCTATGTAGTCGCGGCGGGCCACCGAGATACGGTTCTCGGTGCCTTCCAGCTGTGCCTGCAGTGTGAGGAACTGCTGATCTGCCTTCAGATCCGGATAGCGTTCGACTACCACCATCAGCCGGGCGAGGGCGCTGGAGAGCTGGTTCTGGGCCGCCTCAAACGCCTTGAGCTGGGCAGGATCGCTCACCTGCACGCTGCCGACCCGGGCCCGGGCGTCGGTGACCGCTTTCAGGGTCTCTTGCTCGTGGCTGGCGTAGCCCTTGACGGTGGTCACCAGATTGGGAATGAGATCGGCCCGGCGTTGGTACTGGTTCTCGACCTGGCCCCAGCTCGCCTTGACCTGTTCATCCAGGGTCGGAATGTTGTTCATGCCGCAACCCGTCAGTCCCAGCAGCAGGGTCAGGGTCAACAGGCTCTGCGTTGTCCGGCGCCAGAGTGAAGTGGCCATCTTGTTGTTCTCCATTGAAATTTCTAGCGGATATAGGTGCACCATAACAGCTTGTGGTCAACTGCCACAACGGGCGGGCAGCCTGGGTTTGCTGTACGTCATCGAGACCTTGGGTAATTGCGGCTTGTCCTTGAGCCAGGAGGCCAGCTCTGCGTCGCAGCCATTGCCGGGCGGGATCGGGGCCTGGGGTTGGCAATCCGGACTGCCAGCCGGACAGTGCAGCCGCACATGGAAGTGGCTGAAG
>NZ_CAWNYS010000163.1:0-1375 GCF_963878295.1 Aeromonas sp. HMWF014
ATCTACCTGCCCATGGTCATCATGGTGATCTACTCCTTCAACGCCTCCAAGCTGGTGACTGTGTGGGGGGGCTGGTCGCTCAAGTGGTACTTCGGCCTGCTCGACAACAAACAGCTGATAGGCTCTGTGCTGCGCTCGCTGGAGATTGCGCTCTATACGGCGGTTGCCGCCGTGGCGCTGGGGACGGTGGCGGCCTTCGTGTTGACCCGGATCCCGCACTTCCGCGGCCGGACCCTGTTCGGCGGGCTGGTGACGGCACCCCTGGTGATGCCCGAGGTGATCACGGGTTTGTCGCTGTTGCTGCTGTTTGTGGCCATGGCCCAGCTGGTGGGTTGGCCTGCCGAGCGTGGCATGGTGACCATCTGGATCGCTCACACCACCTTCTGTACCGCCTATGTGGCAATCGTGGTGTCGGCGCGCCTGCGGGAGCTGGATCTCTCTATCGAGGAGGCAGCCATGGATCTGGGTGCAAAACCCTGGAAGGTGTTCTTCTTGATCACCATCCCCATGATAGCCCCCTCGCTGGCGGCGGGTGGCATGATGTCGTTTGCCCTGTCGCTGGATGATCTGGTGCTGGCGAGCTTTGTCTCGGGTCCGGGGGCGACCACCTTGCCGATGGAAGTCTTCTCGGCGGTGCGACTCGGCGTGAAACCCGAGATCAACGCGGTAGCCAGTTTGATCCTGTTATCGGTGTCGCTGTTCACCTTTGGTAGCTGGTACCTGATGGCCAAGGCTGAGAAACGCCGTCGCGCCGAGATAGCCATGACCACCCAGATGCAGGCCGTCGTCTGACGCCATGATAAGATCCGCCTACTCTCGTCAACCTGGAGGATGAGTATGCGGATCTCCCTTTTTAGCGGTCGTGGCACCGAGCTGGTGCCCGGCCTCACCACCGCCATTCACAAGCAACCGATCTCTGCGTCCGTTCGCTGTACCTTTGCCGGTCTGGAAGGCGATGAGCAGTGTGACCAGCGCCACCACGGTGGCCCGGATCGGGCGCTCCACTACTATCCTGCCGATCACTATCCCTGGTGGCAGACCTGGCAAACCGCCATGGGCCTTGCTGCGCCCCGCACACCCTGGCAACCCGCCGCTTTTGGCGAGAATCTGTCCGGCCTTGGGTTGACCGAGCCGCAGGCCTGTATTGGTGATATCTATCGGCTCGGTGAGGCGCTGATCCAGATAAGCCAGCCGAGATCCCCCTGTTTCAAGCTCAACCAGCGTTTCGGTTATGGTCAAATATCACAGGTGATGCAGCTCAATGGCCGCTGTGGCTGGCTGTTGAGGGTGCTGGAGGAGGGGGCGGTCGCACCGCAGGAAACTATGGTGCTGGTCGACAGGCCCTATCCCGCCCTGACGGTGAAGCGGACCGCCG
>NZ_CAWNYS010000163.1:1385-5491 GCF_963878295.1 Aeromonas sp. HMWF014
ACTGGCAGCGCCGCTTGCTGGGACCCGCCGAATTTCAGCTTCCCTAGGGTGGGTTGGAGAAATGTCACGCCCTTACGCCCTTTCTGTGAACCCGGTGCCAAAGCGCTGAATAGTTGAACGAACGGCCATTTTTTTCCCTTAAAACACAAAAAAGGCTTGTGTCATGTCGGGGCATTAGGTAAATTCTCGCCCCGCAGACATCGGTGTGTAGCGCAGCTTGGTAGCGCACTTCGTTCGGGACGAAGGGGTCGGAGGTTCGAATCCTCTCACACCGACCATTTTAGAAAAGGCCGCTCAATGAGCGGCCTTTTCGCATTCGGATTTTACCGATCCCGGTACGGAATGTCTGGCTGGTTGTGGCATGCCGAGGTCGTTGCAGCTTTCTTGCCCATCTATCCGGGTGCCGTCGTAGTGTGCAGGCATTAAAAGGGCCACCGCTCGGTGGCCCAGGGTGGAGTCTGATCCTGACTCCGGCACTCTAGATTGTGGCAATCTCACTATGGGTCTTGTCTATGGTGCCCTCCTTGCGCGCAAGGCGCTTACTCAGATATGCCAGTGCTGATGCCGCAATGCCTTGAAGCTGTGTTGAGGTTGCAAGGCCGCGTGCTTGGGGTACTCACTAATGAAATGTTCGATTCCCTCCATCAGTTGTGAACGTAATGAAGACACGGGTTCATGCCAGGCTTGCAGGCATAAATGGCCGGGGATCAACTGCTCCTGATAATCTTCCAGCAGCTGCTCTGGCCAGGGTTCAATACCGGAATTGCGTTGCAGTAGATAATGGGTGGCGGGTTCACGGGCATAGATGAACTGAATCTGGGCCAGATCGCGTTGGCTTAGCGTTTGACTGTTGATATGACAGGTCAAATATTTTCCCGTCTTCAGATCCATGAAGTGGCCGCGTTGCCGACAGGCTACGATGCGATACCAGGGCAGGGGCGAACAGAGAGAGTATCCCTCAAGCTCCTGTTCCAGCCAGTGGCGACACTCGGGTGTCTGCACCTCGTCGAGCATGGACTCGATCTGTGTCAACAAGGCTCTGGATGGTTTGGTGGCCCGTTTCGCACTCATCGCCTGCAATCCTCCCTCTGCACACAATCCCGAATGTCAGTATGGACCCGTGGGTGGCAGAGGGGGTAACGATTCTAATGATTAAAATCAGATTAGCAGTGTTGTTTTTATGCACTCGGTGAGTCAGCCCACCAGATAGGTGCCGGTCCCGAAGGCGATGTGGGTGCCCTCTTCATTGTGCAATTCCATCCGGGCGACGGCGACCTTACTGCCGGCACGGATGATGTGGGCGGTGGCGATGAACTCGTTGCCGCGGCCCGGGCGCAGGTAGTCCACGCGCAGGTCTATGGTGCCGAGGCGGGAGAAGCGCTCTTTGAGGTAGTTGGGGGAGAAGTCTTCCAGCTCGTCGATGCAGGAGGCGGCGACTATCATGCCGCCAGCCACATCCAGCAGGCTGGCGGTGACGCCGCCGTGCAAGATGTTGTGGAAGGGGTTGCCGATTAGCTTGTCATCCATCTTGATGCGCAGCTCCACCTTCTCGAAGTCGTAGTGGGTCACCTGTATGCCAATCAGCTTGTTGAACGGCATCCGCTCGGCGAACAGGTTGGCAATACCACTGAGCGCCATCTTCTTCAGCATGTGTTTCATTCTCTGATACCGCTCCCTGTCATCAACGCCGAGTAAAAACGTCAGCCAGTCTGCAACACTTCATTAACAGTCGCAATGGCAGGTTTATTGTGAGCGGCGGCTGCTTTAGAATGGCGACCCCAAAGGAGAGCCCATGACCGTCATTGCCGAAACCTTGCCCGATACACCTCTTGCCCTGTTGCAGGCGGTATTCGGCTACCAGCAATTTCGGCCGGGCCAGCTGGAGATCATCGAGCAAATAGTGGCGGGACGTGATGCCATGGTGCTCAAGCCCACCGGTGGCGGCAAGTCACTCTGCTTCCAGATCCCGGCGCTGCTGCGCCCCGGGCTCGGGGTGGTGGTCTCCCCGCTTATCTCGTTGATGAAGGATCAGGTCGATAGCCTGCGGGCCAACGGTGTGGCGGCCATCTACATCAACTCGGCCCTGAGCCGGGAGGAGATGATCCAGAACTTTGCCGCCATGCGTCGTGGCGAGATCAAACTGCTGTATGTCTCCCCCGAGCGCTTGCTGCAGCATGAGTTCATGGATCGGCTGGCGGAACTGCCGCTCGGCTTGTTCGCCATCGACGAGGCCCACTGTGTCTCCCAGTGGGGTCACGATTTTCGGCCGGAATACGCGGCGCTCGGGCGGCTCAAGCAGTGGTTCCCCCAAGTGCCAGTCGTGGCGCTCACCGCGACCGCCGACGAGGCGACCCGCAGCGACATGCTGCACCGATTGGAGCTTAACGATCCCTTCGTCCACACCGCCAGCTTCGACAGGCCCAACATTCGCTACAGCCTGGTGGAGAAGTTCAAGGCGGCGGAGCAGTTGCTGCGCTACGTGCAGAGCCAGAAGGGCAACTGCGGCATCGTCTACTGCTCCAGCCGCAACCGTGTGGAAGAGGTCGCAGAGCGCCTCTCCCGCCATGGCAGCAAGGCTGCGCCCTACCACGCCGGCCTGCCGTTGGCCCAGCGCCAGCAGACCCAGGATGCCTTCCTCAAGGATGACATCGAGATAGTGGTGGCGACGGTGGCATTCGGCATGGGTATCGACAAGCCGAACGTGCGTTTCGTGGTGCACTACGACATCCCCAAGAACATCGAGTCCTACTATCAGGAAACGGGCCGGGCTGGCCGTGACGGTACCCCGGCCGAGGCGCTGCTGCTGTACGATCCCGCCGACATAGGCCGGGTACGGCGCCTGCTCGACAACATAGAAAATCCCCAGCAGTTGCAGGTTGAGCAGTACAAGCTCAACGTGATGGCGGCCTTTGCCGAGGCGCAGACCTGCCGTCGTCAGGTGCTGCTCAACTATTTCGGCGAGTACAACGACAAGCCGTGCGGCAACTGCGACATCTGTCTGGATCCGCCCAAGAGTTATGACGGTACCGAAGATGCCCAGAAGGCGCTCTACTGCGTCTGGCGGGTGGGTCAGAACTTCGGGGTGGGTTACGTGGTGGAGGTACTGCGCGGCTCTCTCAACCAGCGCATCAAGGATCACGGCCACGACAAGCTGTCGACCTACGGCATCGGCAAGGATCAGAGTCACGAGTACTGGATGAGTGTGATCCGCCAGTTGATCCACAAGGGGCTGCTGACCCAGAACATCACCCGCAATCTGGTGCTGCAGCTGACCGAAGCGGCCCGCCCTGTGCTGCGTGGTGAGATGAAGCTGGAACTGGCGGTGCCACGGCTGCAGCCCATCTCCAGTCGCAAGGAGAAGCGCAACGGCCTGCTGGACAACGCCAACTATGACAAACGGCTGTTCAAGGAGCTGCGCGGCCTGCGCAAGCAGATCGCCGAGGATGAAGAGGTGCCGCCCTACGTGGTGTTCAACGATGCGACCCTGGTGGAGATGGCCCAGCTGATGCCGATGACCGAGGGCGAGATGCTGGCCATCAATGGCGTCGGGCATCGTAAGCTGGAGCGCTTCGGTGAAGCCTTTATGGACCTTATCATCGACTACTGCCGCCGCTAGGAAAGCAGGTCCATCAGGAATGGGGCGCCCGTCCGCCGGGCACCGCGAGGCTATTTCAAGCTGGCGTAGTAGGCCGCCAGGTTCTCCATGTCGGTCTCGGTTAGCGGGGCCATGAAGGGCAGCATCAGGGGTTCCTTGCGACTGCCGTCCTTGAAGGCTTTCAACTGTTTCACCAGATAGGCGGCATTCTGGCCGGCCAGATGGGGATAGCCGGGGATCAGTGCCTTGCCCTCAACCCCATGGCAGGCGGAGCAGACCACCGCCTTGGCCTTGCCCGTCTCGATATCGGCCGCCAGGGCTTGTCCCCACAACAACATGAGCAGGGGCAGGGCGCCCAACCATCTTTGCATCTTTTCCCCCTTGAAATGAAATAGCGCGATCGCCTGTTAGCCTGAGTGGGCCGACGGCGGTATAAAGAGTGACACGAGCATACGCAGGGACGAATCGCACTACCATGAAGCTGATCAACACTTTTGCCACCGAACTGCCC
>NZ_CAWNYS010000164.1:0-1999 GCF_963878295.1 Aeromonas sp. HMWF014
GCGACTGTACCACCTAAAATGGTGTCCGGGATGATTAGACCACTACAGGGATTGGTGTAGCGAACAAGGCTATCCCAGGGACTTGGCTGAGCGAGCACTCGCGCACCTTATCCAAAATAAGGTGGAAGCGGCATACCACCGCACTGACCTGCTGGACCAGCGTAGGCCTATGATGGATGCTTGGGCTGAATTTGTGACTGATAATTTACCAACCGAATAAGAAGGAAGCGGCCCATAAGGGCCGCTTCCTTCTATGTTCTTTTTTTTAGCTTTTCCTGGCGGTTAATAACATCTTGCCAAACCAGTGTTTCGACAGCTTTTGAGCCTGTTTGACTTCTGGCTTGGTCATCATGGCCTCCAGCTCATCACGGGCCTGCATGGCTTCAGGCATCCCTTCGGTGGCGGCCAAGGAGAGCCAGGCATAGGCATGTATCCGGTTGCGCGGTGCCCCCAGACCTTTCTCACGCAGCGTCCCCATCCGGTATTGGGCCATCCGGTCACCTTGCTGGGCTGCCAAGCGATACTGCTTGAGTGCCAGCGCGTAATCCTCTTTGCCCCCTTGTCCCAAACGCAGCATTTCACCGTAGGCGTATTGCGCTGCCGTGTGGCCCTGTTGAGCGGCCTTGGCATAGCTGGCTCTGGCCTGCTCCAGTTCACCTTGCTTATGCTGTAACTCCGCCAGCTCAAACCACGCCTTGGTTACGCCACCGTCAGCGGCCAGCGTTAACCAGTGGGCCTGCTGCTCCCGGTCTACCTGCAGCAAGCTCAGTTGGTACTCGGCTTCGTGGGAACCATGTCCGGCAGCCAGCTCTAACCAATAACGCCCCAAAGCGGGATCTGCGGGGACTTGCTCCCCTGCCAGATATGCCATCCCTAGCCAGAGTTCAGCCTCGGCAGAGCCCGCATTGGCGGCGCGCTGATAGGCAGCGAAAGCATTAGAAGGAAGCGCCTGTTTAGCTTGCAGCAACAAAGCGTCCGGTTGCTGTTGGGCAGCGGCTTTATCATTCCAGCGCTGGGCAATATCCGGCCATTTGGCGACCCCTTTGCCCATTTCATAGCGCTGACCCAGCAGGTACTGGGCATCAGGGTTGCCCAGTTCTGCCGCTTTTTCTAACCATTTGACGGCATCAGCATCAGCCCCCGGTTGTTTGCTGTACCACCGGGCCAGGACTAACTGCGCCTCGGCATGATCCCGCTTGGCGGCCTGCTCGAACCAATCGAGGCATTCACTCACCAGTTTGCCTTGATGCTGCTCCTGGCACATCAGGCCCAGTCGATAGCTGGCATGGGTGTTGCCAAGCCGCGCAGAACGTTGCCACCACTGGGTAGCAAGCGCCGGATTTTTGGGCTCACCGAGCCCAGCCTGATACCAGTCACCCACTTGCCACGCAGCGTTGGCGCGGATCTGCTGATCAGCGGCCAAGGGGCCCGACTGCTCAGCCGCTTGCTGCATCCAGTGCATGGCATTGGGGTAATCAGGTTGGCTGGCCAGCCGTTTGGCCAACTCATATTGGGCACGGCCATCCCCCTGCTTTGCCGCTTGGGATAACTCGGCGTCAGTGAGTGACGCAGTGGAAGAACAGGCTGCAAGCATGCTGGCGGTCAGTGCCAGCCATAGGGCTTGATGGGTCATGAGAAAATTCTTCGCTGAGTGAAAAAGTGACGGATGAGGCACTGCAGCCTTGCTGCCAGATCCATTCTGCCTCCCCAAACTACCACGGTTCATGATTGGTATTCTTTAAACCTCGATAGCTCGACTATCCGTTGCAAAAATCTTAGGTGGAAACATGACCATCGCAGTCTCAAATTCTGTTTTAGAAAAAAGGCCAGTAGCTTTCTTTTTAACCAGCTTAATGGTCCCAACGTTCGCTTGCCACTTTATGACCCAGCGCCCTCCGCTATAGACCATAAACGCAAACCCACACCTATTTTCACGCCCATTAATGATTCCGTAGTCATCGTATAGCATGTGTCCGACCATTCCATTACCAATCTCAGA
>NZ_CAWNYS010000165.1:0-2507 GCF_963878295.1 Aeromonas sp. HMWF014
ATCCTGGGCTTCGATGCGCTCAAGGGCCGCTTCCAGTGATTTGCCTGACGACGTGCCTGCATCCAGCATGGCCAGCCCCAGACTGTTGGCCTCTTGCGCCACCAGTGCCAGGCTGACGTCCTGACCACGGCCCTTGAGGGCGCGGGCTATGTTGCTGGCGGCGTCGATCAGTGCCGGGGTGCGAGCCCCCGAACCTGCGATGATGAGCGGTTTTTTGGCATTGCCCAGCAGGTCGGCCCAGCGCGCGGCTTGCGCCTGCTGCTCTTGGCCGAGGTCGGACAGGGCCGGCGCCGAGCTGTCGAGCAGATGGGTGATGGCAAAGCCGAGGCGGGCTTGATCCGCGTGGGGGGCGTGCAGTTTTTCTGCCGCCACGTCATCGAGGCGGGTGCTGTCCAGGCTAGTGATGAGCAGCGGGTAGCGCGCATTCTGGCCCAGGGTCTGCACCGCGGCGACCTGCCACACGTCCACCTTCATCTTGCGGGCGATGTCGCGCGCCTTGCCCTTGACCGATTGGCGCAGGGCCAGGGCGATGCGGGCGGCGCTCATGGTGACATCTTCACCCAGCAGCAGAATGGCGTCGGCCTCTTCCATGTCCCGCAGGCTCGGGGTACGAATACCGCCGTGTTGCAGTATGTGCAGCATCTTTTGCAGGCACTCCCATTCGCTCTGCTCGACGCCGCAATAGAAGTTGTCGGTACCTACCAGTTCGCGCAGGGCGAAGTTGCTCTCCAGCGATGCGCGGGGAGAGCCGATGCCGATGACGCCGGCGGCGGTGCGCAGGGCATCGGCGGCGCGGTTCAGGGCGCCGTCCACCGTGATGGTCAGCTTGTCGTTGCCGTCACGCAGCAATGGTTGACGCGGGCGATCTGCCAGATTGACGTAGCCATAGCCAAAGCGGCCCCGATCGCACAGGAAGTAGTGGTTGAGGCCACCGTGGAAGCGGTTCTCGATGCGGCGCAGCTCGCCGTAGCGCTCGCCCGGGCTGATGTTGCAACCGACCGAGCATTGCTGGCAGATGCTGGGGGCAAACTGCATGTCCCACTTGCGGTTGTAACGCTCGGAGTGGGTCTTGTCGGTGAAGACGCCGGTGGGGCAGACCTCCACCAGGTTGCCGGAAAATTCACTCTCCAGAGTGCCATCTTCGACCCGGCCGAAATAGACGTTGTCGTGGGCGCCATAGACACCCAGATCCTCCCCGCCAGCGTAGTCCTTGTAATAACGCACACAGCGATAACAGGCGATGCAGCGGTTCATCTCGTGATTGATGAAGGGGCCCAGTTCCTGATTCTGGTGGGTACGCTTGGTGAAGCGGTAGCGACGGCTGTTGTGGCCTGTCATCACCGTCATGTCCTGCAGGTGGCAGGCACCACCCTCTTCACAGACCGGGCAGTCGTGGGGGTGGTTGGTCATTTGCCACTCCACCACGCACTTGCGAAACTCTTTCGCCTCTTCATCTTCGATGGAGATATAGGTGCCATCGGTAGAGGGGGTCATGCAGGACATGACCAGGCGGCCGCGCTTGTCGTCGGCATTCTGATACTGCTTGACCGCACACTGGCGGCAGGCGCCGACGCTACCCAGCGCCGGATGCCAGCAAAAATAGGGGACGTCCAAGCCTAAGGAGAGACAGGCTTGCAGCAGGTTGTCTGCCCCGTCTACCTCGTACTCTTTACCGTCTACAAAAATGGTGGCCATACAACTTCCCTGACATCAATTAGATAAAACGCACAGATTGGATCAGCCGGCAGGCGTAATCAGACAATGGCGTCATCAAACATTTGTGAACCCTGGTTTGCACCGGTTTTGCATGAGACTGCCAATCCTCGTCTTACCAGCGTTCACCCAGCAGATTGGGCTGGATCCCTTTGAACAGCGTGTGATTATCCTGCGGTCCCTTGATCCCGGCCTCGAACTCGGCGCGGAAATACTTGAGGGCGCTGCCAAGTGGCTCGACGGCGCCGGGGGCGTGGGCACAGAAGGTTTTGCCGGGCCCCAGGAAGTTGCACAGTTGCTCCAGGGTCGCCAGATCCCCAGGTTGACCCTGGCCCCGTTCCAGCGCCCGCAGCAGCTTGACGCTCCAGGGCAGGCCGTCGCGACAGGGGGTGCACCAGCCACAGGATTCGCGGGCGAAGAACTCTTCCATGTTGCGCAAGAGCCCCACCATGTTGATGCTGTCATCCACCGCCATGGCGAGGCCGGTGCCCATGCGGGTGCCGACCTTGCCGATGCCGCCGGCATACATCTGGGCATCCAGGTGCTCGGGCAGCAGGAAGCCGGTACCGGCTCCGCCCGGTTGCCACGCCTTGAGGCGGTAGCCGGGTTTCATGCCACCGGCGTAGTGCTCGAACAGTTCACGGGCCGTGATGCCAAAGGGCAGCTCCCAGAGCCCGGGGTTGTTCACCTTGCCGGAAAAACCCATCAGCTTGGTGCCGTGATCTTCCGAGCCCGGCAGCGCTAATCCCTGATACCAAGCCACGCCGTTGCCGATAATGGCGGGTACGTTGCAC
>NZ_CAWNYS010000166.1:0-5187 GCF_963878295.1 Aeromonas sp. HMWF014
GCTCATTCCAGATAATCGCCAGATATTATTAAATATGAATACTATCGATAATATAACCTCACTCGATCTATGTCCTTGCTGGATGCTCAGGTGCTGTTGATTGCCAGCAAGGCTATGTTCGAGCCCCAAACCCCGCTTATGATGAGCGGGTCACCTGGTCAAAAGAGCCCCCATGCATAGCAAGTTACGGCTGCCCCTGTTGGTCGGTGCCGGGCTCGGCACCACCCGGGTAGAGACTTTATACAAACTGGCCGCGCTGCTCACCCCGCTGATCGAACCCAAGGCCTGACTCTCGGCTGACCTCCATGAAAACGCCGGTAAGTTACCGGCATTTTTATTGGTCAAGACACCAACACTCAATCAGTTTCCTATTGGCGACCCGAAGATCCGGGTGTAGGCGGTCAGGGTACGCAGGCTGACGTCGCCAGGCTGGCCATTCTCGCCATAGAGCGACAGCGCCCCCGTCTGCTTGTTATGCCCCAGCAGCTGATGGGCACTCAGGTTGCTCAGCTGATCACTCCCCGGTTTCCACTCCCAGCGTTGCCCCAGACTCAGGCTGCAGCGCTGCAACTGGCCCAGGTTGTTAGCATCCAGGCAGTAGTCGGTATCCCGCGCACTGACATAGCGGCCGTACTGGTCATAGATGAAGGACTGGTCGGTCGAGGTCTCGCTACACGTCACGGCGCTCACGCCTTGTTGGGCATCGGTGCTCAGGCAACGGTTGTCAACGCCCCCCAGCTGCAGGTTGACCGGGCGACCGCCGGTAAACACCGGGTGGTTCCAATCCACAGTGAAGCGGGTGGAGGCGGCCACCCGTCTACGCTTGTCCTCATCTTCGAAGCCGTGAAAGGAGGCATGCGCTCCCACCACGTAGAAATGCTGATAGATGCCGGTGTAGATGGGGCGGATGTTGACCGAAGAATCAATCGTGAACGTGGTGCTACCCTGCTCGTTGGGTCCTGCCATGTAGATGACGTCCAGATTCGGCACGAAGCCCTTGTAGCTGAGCGGCTTGATGCGGCTGTGCTCCACAGGGTACTTCATATCCCAGACGCCAGCCGTCTGGGAAGAGAGCAGAGACTCCGCGGTGGCATATTGCTCCCGCACCCAGCTGAAACTCACCTTCTGGGCGCTGGGGGCCGAACGTTCGACCCGATAGTCCTGGGTGTTGTAGGCGAGATGGCGCTGCTGGCTGAACTTGGCCGAGGCATCCAGCTTGACCTTGGGCCCATCCTTGTTCACCTCGCCACCGCCGCTGACCCCCACCTCGAAGCCGGAGATCTCGCGATGCTCATACTTGCTGTTGAGGTTGGTGGGCAGGCTCTTGAGCACGGCCGCCTTGCCGTTGGAGGCTTCGATGGTGAAACGGTAGTCCTGGGCGATGGCATCGGTGGCATAGTCCCACAGCCAGCCGTCGATCACGGCGTAATCGACAACGTTCTCGCTCCAAGTCAGCTCTTCGTTGAGCTGGATGCCGGCACCGGCCGACTCCTCATCCAGCGAGATCCGCACTATCTTGGCATCCGGCGTGGCAGAGCCCGTGTTGCCAAATTGCAGGGAACGCTCCAGATTCACCCGATAAACCAGCGAGATGTTCGGCGAGTCACAGAACAATCGATCCCCCCGACCCCAGGTGCGCGAACGCGGGAAGGTACACTCGGCAGCGGTGATCTTGCGATTGACGTTGAGGTAGAAGGCCACATGGGGCAAGCCGGCATCGGCGGCGGCCGGCTGGATCAGGGAGCGTTGGTCCCGCCTGACAAGACTCTCGACCCGCTCCATCATCTGATAGAAAGCCGGGTCATCAACGCCCCCCAACGGGGTAAACAGCAGCGCCCCCTTGTAGGCGGAAACCAGCACCCAGTCGGCATCGAACGAGATACCGGTCAGCCGCGCCATGGCCTTTCTGGCCTGTTGCCGCTGGTCCTTATCCGTGATGGCACTGAAATCGATGAAGACGCGATCCCCCTGCACCAGCACGCGTTCGCGCAGCTGCTCAGGGGTCAGCCCCCTGATGGCTTGCTGCTCATCCAGCCAGATGTTGGCGTTGAAGTAGACAAGTCCCTGCTCCGATTGCAGGCTGGCCAGCATGGTGGTGCCCTGATCGGTACGCTCGCCTATGTCTTCGGCCTGCACGCTGCCTGCCAGCAAAGCCAGGGCGAGCAAACTGAGAGTGGGAACCCGGGTAATGAATGTGCGTGGTTTTTTATTTTTCATTGTGAACTCCATGTCGAATCACGCCAGACTATTTCCATCATGAGGCGAAACAGCACAAACCTATTGTTGATAGTTATATTTTCGCGTGATTCTGCTTGCTTGCCGCTCAATGCCAACCATTTTTATCATCGTGAATGAACAACGTGTTTATGGTGGGTCTTTCATATGACAAAACAAGGACTACGATACGGTCTAAAATAGAATATTCGGCGCTCGCCGATACTATTAAACGGTTGTCGCGCTATCATAGCGCTGCCCATTTTTGATACGGGCGACATCTGTTTTTCCCTGTTCATCGGCCTGAACGATGAAGCGGGAGCCTGATGCCTTCGGCATTCTGCCGCGAGGAAACACTCAGGGCTATGAGATAAATATCATAGGGAGCCCCTCCTCTGTCTGGTGATATTTTCAGGCAACGCCCGCCACAGGTTACATATTGCCCAGTGAACCCATGACGGAAATAAACTCAGATATATCTCGTTTTCTGCCATCATATGGATGACGGGCGTGACATGTCTCGCTACCAGCTGTAATACCATTTTATCATAACAAATCACCCTGATACTCAAACGTAACACATATCACACTGTGGCATCAACAATGTTAACCATAAAATCACTTATATTTAAATGGAATAATTACTTTAATATTGAAATGCTCATTCCAGATAATCGCCAGATATTATTAAATATGAATACTATCGATAGCATAACCTCACTCGGTCTATGTCCTTGCTGGATACTCAGGTGCTGTTGATTGCCAGCAAGGCTATGTTCGAGCCCCAAACCCCGTTTATGATGAGCAGGTTACCTGATCGAAGGAGCCCCCATGCATTGCAAGTTACTGCTGCCCCTGCTGGCCCTGTTGCTGGGCGCCTGTTCCAGCACGCCCGAACCACCACCACCACCCCGTCAGAGCAGTGCCTTCGACGGCTTCTACCAGCAATGGCGCGGCGTGCCCTATCGCATGGGCGGATCCAGCAGGGCCGGGCTCGACTGCTCCGCCTTCACCCAGCTTGCCTATCAGCAGGTGCTCGGCTTCAACCTGCCCAGAACCACTGAATCCCAGGCTAGCCTGGGCACGCCGGTCGATCGCTACCGGTTGCAGCACGGGGATTTGGTCTTTTTCAAGACCGGCTGGCAGCAATACCATGTCGGCGTCTACACAGGGGCCGGGGAGTTTATCCACGCCTCCACCAGCAAGGGGGTGATCCGCTCGCGCCTCGATAATGTCTACTGGAACAGCCGCTACTGGCAGGCTCGCCGCCTGACGCAATGAGCCACGCCGCCACAAGCATTGAGAAGGGCCCGTCACGGGCCCTTCTCAATGCTTGTTTCTGTGCTCAGCGCTTGCGATGCCAGCGCGGCGAGGTGGCTTTCTCGCCCCAGGGGGTGACGCACGGCAACAAGGCCCCCTCGATCACCACATCGCTACTGGCCAGCGCCTCGGCAATCTTCTGATGCAGCACCTGTAGCAGGCGCCCCTCCTGCTCGGCCAGGGAGTGGCCTGCGGCAAAGAACTCGCGCTGGTGTTGCAGTGCCAGCTTCTGGGCAAATTCATAGGTGTTGAAACAATCCGGCATCCGCTCAACCACATCATCAAGCCGGGCCAACAAGCTGTTCAGTTCCTTGGTCATGTCGCTCATTCCTTGTAGGTTGATGGCCAAAAACTACCCCTAATTGGATAAGTCACCAACCACCAAATCTCGAAACGGTGGTGGGTCGCACAGTTCACAGGTGAGTCATCCGCGACCCTATGCTAAGCCAGATGGCAAAACTTTACAGCCGATTAATAAGCCGCTAGATTTAGACCGACCAATCAGTCGGTCAATTAACGCACGAGGTATGCCATGGAAGCGGTTCAGTTGCAGGAGAACACCACAGACAAGCTGTCGCTACCAGGCAAGCTGGACAGGCTCAGACAGGCTTGTCAGGCCAATCCCATGCCAGGTCTGAGCGAGCGAAGAGCCCATTTGAGCCAGCTCAAACGCGCCCTGCTGGCCTACAAGCAGCCGCTGTGTGACGCCCTGGCCCTGGATTATGGCCAGCGTAGCGACTACGACAGCTTGATCGCCGACATACTCCCCTGCGTCATGCAGATCAACTACACCCAGCGGCGGATCAAGCGCTGGATGCGCCCGCACCGCCGTCACACGGGACTGCTGCTGGCCCCGGCCAGGGTCGAGGTGTTCTATCAACCACTCGGGGTAGTCGGCATCATAGTGCCGTGGAACTTCCCCGTGATGCTGAGCCTGGGCCCCCTCATCAGCGCCATCGCCGCCGGCAACCGGGCCATGCTCAAACTCTCCGAATTCACCCCTCACACCAACGCCGTGCTGCGCACCTTGCTGGACCAGGTGTTTGATGAGAATGAGGTCACCGTGGTCGAGGGTGATGCCCAGATGGCTGCCGCGTTCAGTGCACTCCCGTTCGATCACCTACTGTTCACCGGCTCGACCGCAGTGGGCAAGCTGGTAATGGCTGCCGCGGCTCCCCAGCTCACCCCGATCACCCTGGAGCTCGGTGGCAAGAGTCCCTGCCTCATCGCCCCTGACATGCCCATAGCGCTCGCGGTGGAGCGGATGATCTTCGGCAAGAGCCTCAACGCCGGCCAGATCTGCGTGGCCCCCGACTATGTGCTGCTGCCACGGGGCCAGGAACATGCCTTTATCGAGGCCTACCGCAACCACTTCGCTCGCCTCTATCCCCAAGGGCTGGGGAGCCCGGATTACGGCTCCATCATCAATGCGCGCCAGTATGAACGACTCACCGGCTGGCTGGCCGAGGCCGAACAGGCAGGTGCGCAAGTGCACCCCTGCGGCAACCCGGCCCGGGACGACGTCGCTCACCGGCTGATGCCCCACCTGCTGACCGAGGTGCCCAACCACTGCCAGCTGATGCAGCAGGAGATCTTCGGCCCCCTGTTACCCTTGGTGCCCTACGACAGCCTGGACGAGGCGCTCGCCTACAT
>NZ_CAWNYS010000167.1:0-4910 GCF_963878295.1 Aeromonas sp. HMWF014
GGTAGTAGCTGTTGCCGAGCGACAGGTCACAGATGCCATCTTTGATCGCCTTGACCTGATCCCGGTCGTTGCCCTGCGGCTTGCGCGCCAGGTTGGCCTTGACCGCTTCCAACCAGGTTTTGGTCTCGGCCATGCCGTGATGGGCGATCATGGAAGAAACCAGCGCCACATTGTACTCGTGCTTGCCGCTGCGGGTACAAATTTTCCCTTTGAATTCAGGCTTGGCCAGATCTTCGTAGCTGATGGTGTCCAGCTTGCCGAGGCGATCCTTGCTCGAATAGATGGCACGCACCCGGGTGGTCAGGGCGAACCAGCGGTTCTCCGGGTCACGATAGATAGCGGGAATATTCTCCTGCAGGATCTTGCTGTCTACCGGCTGCACCAACCCCTTGTCCACCAGATCGGTCAGCCGGCTGATATCAACAGTCAGCATGAGATCGGCCGGGGAAAGCTTGCCTTCCCGCTCCAGACGCTCGTTCAGCCCCTCTTTGGCGAACACCACGTTGACCTTGATGCCCGATTCCTTCTCGAACTGCTGGATGATGGGCTTGATCAGCTCATCCTGCCGGTTGGAGTAGACATTCACTTCCCCTGCCGCCAACGCTCCCTGAGCAGCCAGGGTCGAGAAAGCCAGTGCCAACATCTTCATTTTCATCATCCATTCCTTGAGTTGCTATATCGAGTGATAACCATTGCTGTTTGTATTTTGCATTGGCCTCGACAGCGGGATCAAGAAAACATCGAGTGCGGGATCACATATTTAAACGCCTTGCAAACAAAAGGGCCGGATAGAATCCTATCCAGCCCCACCATGGAGTCCATCCGCGACTTCACATCGGCAATCTGTCCGGCCTAGCCAATCCTCAAAAGAGTCTTCTTGCTCAAACCGGCATCACGCGCGAGAGTTCAGAGTGCCTCGTCGTCGCTCTCGCCGGTGCGAATGCGCACCGCCTGTAGCAAGTCGTAGACGAAGATCTTGCCGTCACCAATCTTGCCGGTGTAGGCCGCCTTGCAGATCGCCTCTATCACCCCTTCGACGTTGTCATCGACCGTCGCTATTTCCAGCTTTACCTTGGGTAAGAAGTCGACCTGGTACTCGGCTCCCCGGTATAATTCGGTGTGCCCCTTCTGACGACCAAACCCTTTGACCTCGGACACGGTCAGGCCCTCGATCCCCAGGTTGGCGACCGCTTCGCGCACATCGTCCAACTTGAACGGTTTGATTATCGCAGTAATCAGCTTCATCTGGTTGCTCCCAATCCATGGTATGTCATGAATTGGGAGTCAATTCTCGTGCCAAGTCTTTTTATTGTTAAATTTCAAAAGGATAGTTTTTTATTCTGGGATAGGCACCCCACAATATCACCCAGGGAGCGCATCTCGCCCCATAATGAGGCACCAAGCTGAACCAGCCTCTCCCGATGCACCAAACAAGAGCACAGCAGTATGTTAGTCATCTCCAACAGCGTGACCCTGCCCTGGCATGAGCTGCAGTTTCAAGCCATGCGAGCTCAGGGCGCCGGCGGCCAGCACGTCAACAAGACCGACTCCGCCGTCTGGTTGCGCTTCGATTACCGCAGCTCCCCCAGCCTGCCGGATCTCTATAAGGAGGGACTCGACAAGCTGAGCGACAGCCGGGTACACGACGGTTTTATCCAGATCCGCGTCGAGACCCATCGCAGCCAGGACATGAACCGCAAGGAGGCCATGAGCCGCCTGGTGGAGCTGCTTAAAAAAGCCGCCTGGCGTCCCAAGGCCCGTCATGCCACCAAGCCGACCCGCAGCTCCCAGCGCAAACGAGTCGACGCCAAGAAGCGCAAGGGCGACATCAAGTCGGCCCGCGGCAAACCCGTGCTGGAGTAATGCTGCCAGCCTTACGACTTGCCTACGCCAAGGATGAGAGAAGATGAGATACAGTTTTTGCGACAGCGCCCACGGTCCCCTGCTCATCGCCATCGATCGGGATGGACTGCGCCATGTGGAGTTCATGCAGGGTGAACGCCCCATCATGCCAGCCCCGCAGTGGCGCCAGGATGATCTGGCGCTGGCGCCCTACGTCGAGCAGTTTGCCGCCTATTTCTCTGGCCACCTGCAGCGCTTCGATCTGCCGCTCGCTGCCAAGGGAACCCCCTTCCAGCAATCGGTATGGCGCGCCCTGTGCGACATTCCCTACGGCGAGACCGTCAGCTATCTCGAAATAGCCCAGTCCATCGGCAATCACAAGGCGGTACGCGCAGTGGGGGCCGCCAATGGCCGCAATCCCCTCAGCATCATAGTGCCCTGTCACAGGGTGATTGGGCGCAGCGGCCAGCTGACCGGTTATGCCGGCGGCATACCCATCAAACGCTGGTTGCTGGCCCTGGAACAACAGAACGGCCATGCATTCAGGCTGACCCCTGATGGGATGACAGCGGCATCCCTGTAAAACACTGGTTGCTGGCTCTGCAACAATAAAACGCCCACTCATTCAGGCTGACCCCTGATGGGATGGCAGCGGCACTCCAATAACACCCTGGCTTGAGGCACTGGATTGGTCCCGTTTCGCGTTTAGTAAAATGAACGCAGCATGAAGAATCGCCTCAGAAGGGCTTCAGACAGGGTCAGGCATCATGGCTTCACACTTGGATGGCATGGCTCATCCCTCATTCAAGTGGCACCCATGTGACGCTTCCAATCTGTTTTTTCCCCGCGCCTCCTCTGAGGCGCTTTTTTTTGCCCGAACGCGGCCAACAAAAAAGCCCGCCGAAGCGGGCTCTGACCGTAAGGTGCTAGCGTCGAGGTGAATCAGAGAGCGAGGAACAGCCCCGCCAGCGAGGCACTCATCAGGTTTGCCAGCACACCTGCCAATATGGCGCGCATGCCATAACGGGCGATGAAGGATTTGCGCTCCGGCACCATGGCGCCCAGACCACCGATCAGGATCGCCATGGAGGAGATGTTGGCGAAACCGCACAGGGCGAAGGTAACGATGGCCCTGCTCGATTCGTTCAGAGTCTGATCCTGCACCAGGGCGATGAAGGCGACGAATTCGTTGATGACTATCTTGGTCCCGATCAGGGCACCGGCCGCCTGGGCCTGATCCCAGGGCACGCCGATCAGCCAGGAGACGGGGGCAAACAGCCAGCCCAGGATGATCTGGAAGCTCAAATCCAGCCCCACCAGACCGCCAGCCCAACCCAACAGGCCGTTGAGCATAGCAATCACCCCGACGAAGGCCAACAGGGTCGCACCGACCGCGACCGCGATGTTAAGGCCAGCCATGGCGCCATCGGCCGCCGCTTCGATGACATTGGTCGCACGCGGGATCTCCACGTCCTGATGGTGATCCACCTCGCCGATTCCGGGCGGTACCAGGATCTTGGCCATGGCCAGACCGGCGGGCGCCGACATGAAGGCGGCGGCGATCAGGTATTTCAGCTCAACCCCGAGGCTGGCGTAGCCCACCAGCGTACCACCGGCAACAGAGGCGAGGCCGCAGCTCATCACCGCGAAGAACTGGGAATCGGACATCTTGGAGAGGTAGGGTTTGACCACCAGCGGCGCTTCCACCATGCCGACGAAGATGTTGGCGGTGGCGGAGAGGCTCTCGGCGCGGCCAGTGCTCAGTAGCTTCTGCAGACCGCCGCCCAGCAGGGCGATGACCCGCGGCATCAAGCCTATGTGATAGAGGATGGCGATCACCGCCGAGAAGAAGATGATGACCGGCAACACGTTGAACGCAAAGATGAAGCCCAGCTTGAACTTGGCCAGGTCCCCGAACAGGAAGGCGATCCCCTCCTGGCCGTAACCTATCACGCTACTGACGCTCTCGCTGACCCCGTTCAGCACGTGCTGACCGGCAGGCAGCCAGAGCACCAGACCGGCAAAGAGGACTTGCAGGCAGAGGGCAAGGCCGACTGTTCGCAACGGGATACGACGACGATTATCAGAGCAGATCACGGCCAGCGCCAGGATACTCAGTATGCCGAGCAGGGCTATCATAGGGACTCCATCAGGTGGGGCAAAAGATGGGCGCGGATTCTGCGCTCCACGCTCAGCCACTGCAAGCCCGCTTGGTTACAGCCCTGTTAGCAAAAACGTTTGCACGATACCGGTTGCGCCAACCCGCTGATTTGGTTCAATTTTGGTATCACACGAAAGCCAGCGTTCTTATATGGAAACGATCATTCCTCTATGCCAGACAATTTGCCGCCGAGCCAGGGGGCGAGTCGCTGCTCCCAATAGGGATTGGGACCGAAGCTCTCCTTGAGGAAATCGATGAACAGCCGGATTTTGGGATCCAGATGTTCGCGCCTGGCGTAGACGGCGTGCACCGCCATCTTCTGGTTCGGCCGCCACTGGGGTAGCAGGGGGATCAACTGACCGGATTGCAACTCCTGGTCCAGCAAGTAATTGGCGACATAGGCGATACCGAGTCCGGCCAGGGCGGCATCCCGCACCGCCTCCGCCAGATCCACCCGGTAGTTGCCGGCCACCTGCACCGTCTGGCGCTCCTTGCCCTGGCGAAACGACCACTCGTGGTAGCGCCGCTCCCGACTCTGGTAGGTGATGCAGTTGTGCTGGGCCAGCTCCTTGGGGTGCAGCGGGGTACCGTGGCTCAGCAGATAGTCCGGCGAGGCCACCAGCACGAAGTGGATATCCGCCAGCCGCTGCCCCACCAGCGCTTCGGGCTTGTCTTCATAGGTGGTGATCCAGAGATCCAGTCCCTCATCCACCAGGTTGGTTCTGTGATCGAACAGGGAGACTTCCAGCTCCAGCTCGGGGTAGCGATCCTGAAACGCCTTGAGGCGCGGGATCACGTGCAACCGGCCAAAGGACTGACCGACTCCCAGATGCAGGACGCCACTCACCTTGCCACGGCGCTCCGCCACCATGGAGTCCGCCTCCAGCGCCACCGCCACCAACGCGCG
>NZ_CAWNYS010000168.1:0-4182 GCF_963878295.1 Aeromonas sp. HMWF014
CGGTTTCAGTTACGAGGGGACCTTTCGCCAGAGTCGGGTGGGCAAGGGGCGCACGTGCGATGCCGCCTGGTTCTCGGTGATTGACAGTGAGTGGCCCGCCTTGCAAACCTGTTTCGAGCGCTGGTTGGCCGATGCCAACTTCGACGAACAGGGGCGCCAGAGGTTGCGATTATCCGAGCTGACCGCTGCCTGTCGTACCAATAACGACTGACCTGGCAAGATGACAGAGGCCCCGCCAGCGGGGCCTCGTTTGTCGGTATCAGGGCTTACTCATGGTGCTCACCTATGGGGGCGGCGATCCACTGCAGCAGGGTCAGCATGTCCTGTGGCGCCACCCCGACCGAGAGGCCGCGCTTGCCGCCGCTCACCAGTATCTCGTCAAATGCCATGGCAGAGTCGTCGAGTACGGTGAGCAGCCGTTTTTTCTGGGCCAGCGGGCTGATGCCCCCCACCTTGTAACCGGTCAGCTTCTCGGCCTCGGCCGGTTTCATCATCTCCACCTTCTTCAGGCCAGTGGCCTTGGCCAGCTGCTTGAGACTGCACATGCCCGACGAGGGCACTATGGCGACCACTGCTTGCTTGTCGTGATGGGCGACCAGGGTCTTGAACACCTGGGCTTCCGGCAGGCCGAGCTGGGTCGCGGCATGTTTACCGAAATCGTCGTGAGCTGCGCACTCATAGGGGTAGAGCTTGTGCGGTATCTTGAGCTTTTTCAGAAGGTTGATGGCAGGAGTCATGATAAGCGCCTTGAGTCAAAACAAGGCCAAACAGTCTGCGCCTGCAAGGCAGGGGATGCAAGCCGGTCGCAGTGGCAGGAGATGGGCACGCTCGAGATTTCGCATAGATCCAGAGTCAGGGGCCGTGTTGGCCGCCACCGACCCTGACTTCCCATGCTCCGGGTGGAGAGGGATATAAAAAAGCTCGGGTCAGTGACCCGGGCTGTTTGCGGCTGCGCGTATCAGGAGAAACAGGCTTGCAGCACGTAGAAGATGGCGATGGCCAGGATGGCACCGGCGGGAAGGGTGATGATCCAGGAGACCACTATGTTGCGCAGTACCCCCAGATTCAGGGCGGCTATGCCACGGGCCAGACCGACACCCATCACGGCACCCACCAGCGTCTGGGTGGTGGAGATGGGCAGACCCGTGCCGGAGGCGATCACCACGGTCGCGGCTGTGGCCAGCTGGGCGGCGAAGCCACGGCTCGGGGTCAGGTGAGTGATGCCGGTACCGACGGTGGCCATCACCTTCTCTCCCATGGTGGCGAGGCCGATGACGATACCTATGCCGCCGAGGGGCAGGATCCACCAGGCTATGGTGGACTTACCGGCGATCTGACCGGAGCTTTCGACGATGGAGACCACGGCGGAGAGCGGACCTATGGCGTTGGCCACGTCGTTGGAGCCGTGGGCAAAGGCCATGGCACAGGCGGTGATCACCATCAGGATGCCGAATACTTTCTCCACGTTAGCGAAGTGCATCTTGCTGTCATCCTGCGGGTTGTATTGCTGGCCGCGAATGTAGAGCCAGCCAGCAAATGCCACCGCGAGGGAGATGATGGTGGAGAGCAGGACCCCTTCGCCATTGCTCAGGTGTAGACCAACGTGGGTCAGCCCCTTCTTGATGGTCACCAGACAGATCACCAGCGCGGTCAGGAACATGTAGAAAGGCACGTAACGCTTGGCGTTGGCCAGGGGATCATCTGTGTTGAAGATGAGCTTCTGCACGCTGATGAACATGAAGTAGGCGATGATGCCAGAGATGGCCGGGGTGATGATCCAGGAGCCGACTATACCGCCGAATTTGCCCCACTGAACCGCTTCCGGGCCTATGCTCACCACGGCGAAGCCGACGATGGCGCCGATGATGGAGTGGGTGGTGGATACGGGCCATCCGAAGTAGGAGGCCAGGATCAACCAGGCACCGGCCGCCAGCAGGGAGGCTATCATGCCGAGCACCAGCAGATCTGGCGTGTCGACAAAGGCGTTGGTATCTATGATGCCGTTACGTATGGTCGCTGTCACTTCGCCACCGGCCAGATAGGCACCGGCAAATTCGAAGATCATGGCGATGATGATCGCCTGACGTATGGTCAGGGATTTGGTGCCGACCGATGTGCCCATAGCGTTGGCCACGTCATTCGCGCCTATACCCCAGGCCATCAAAAAGCCGAACAAGGCCGCCACGAGCACCAGAGTAGTGCCGTAATTCGCGATAATGTCCATTAATAGTGTTTACCCAGTCAGTCGATTACGAACGAGCCAGCATCAGTTCCAGACGGGCGCCAACGCGCTCGGCCTGATCTGCCAGGTCACCTACCCATTCGAGGATCTTGTAGAGGAACATAATGTCGATCGGATTGTATTTCTGCTCAACAGCTTGCAGCTGTTGGCGCAGTCCGATCTGCATGGTGTCAGTATCGTCCTCGATAAGATCCAGCTGATGGATCATCTCGGCAACCATTTCAACTTCACGTCCTTTGAAGCCGGTTTCGAGCAGCTCATCGAGTTCTCCGATGGCTTTTTCGGCTTGGGCGGTCGCATCGATACAACGTTTGAGATAGGCCATGAAATCGGCACGCATCTCGGCAGGGAATTCCATTCGACGGCCAAGCATGCGGCCGGAGATATCCTTGGCACGGTTGGCAATCTTGTCTTGCTGGGTCAGCAGTTCCAGCAGGTCGGTACGGGCGACCGGCAGGAACAGGCCGCGAGGCAGTTTCAGACGAATTTCACGCTTGAGGATGTCCGCCTCTTTTTCCAGCTGGGCTATCTGCTGCCGGATCTTCTCGGCATCTTCCCAACGGTCTTCGGCAACGGCATCAAAGAAGGGAATGAGCTGCTCGCAGCACACGTGAACCTTGATGATATGCTTCTGCAGCGGCTTGATGGGGGACTTGGCAAAAAGCCCCAAAATAGTATTTACTGGCATGGACAAACCTGTGTCGGTGAAAAAACACTCGATACGATTTTATGAGGGGCGCATGGTAACCGAACTGCGTCATCAATAAAACCGTGAATTAATCCTGATGTATCACAGGCATTATATCCTCGCGTTGCACATTGTGCCCCCCCAAAGTTGCCTGCCAGCCCGGAATGACTATGCAAACTGAGATCGAGATAAAGTTTTTTGTCTCACAAGACATTCAATGTCCACTATCCAAGCTTTTGAATTCACTTGAAATTATATCAAGTTCCCAGGTCGATCTCGGCAATGTCTATTTTGATACGCCGACCCTGGATTTACGTCTGCTGGAAATGGGATTGCGTATTCGTCGCAGCGATGATTTTGCCGAGCAGACGATTAAATGTCGGGGTCAGGTGGTGGGGGGATTGCATGCCAGGCCTGAATATAATGCCCCCGTGCAGGGTGATGTGCCCCTGCTTGCGGCTTTTCCAGCCGAGCTTTGGCCGAGCTTGGTGGTGCGCGACGAAATCCAGACCAGGCTGGTTGCCCAGTTCAGGACTGATTTCCTGCGCCGCTACTGGCTGATAGCCTTCGAGGGTGCCGAGATAGAGCTGGCCTGGGATCAGGGCGAGATCGTCGGTTCGCTGGGCAAGACCTGCATCGATGAGTTGGAGCTGGAACTCAAGTCTGGCGATGCACGGGCCCTGTTCGGGTTGGCAGAGCAGCTGGCCGGTCTTGGCGGGGTCAGGTTGGGTGCGCAATCCAAGGCGCAGCGAGGCTATCGGCTGGCGGGACTCGGCAAGCCGCTGACGCTGCAATCCTTGCCTGTAGCCAATGGGAGCGATGCCGTGATGCGTATCACCTCGGGCCTGCAACATTGGCAACATCACGAGCAGTACTGGCTGGAGCAGGCAGACCCCGAGCAGCGACAACTGGCGCTGCTTGCGATCCGGCAAGGGGTTACGCTCATTGTTGATGCTGCCGCTACGCAGGCGCCAGTGTGGCTGGCGGCGCTGACCGACTTGTCGACTCATCTGACCTTATTGGCCCAGGAACCGGCCGACACCGGGTGGCAAGCTGCCCTGTCGACGCTGTTCCATCGCGTCGACTATGTGCGGCTGCAATTGGCCATCGCTGCCTGGCTGCTCGCGGTGGCATGACATCTGTGCCTTGCAGGGCGCGGCAGTGACGAACAATGGCGACAATGAAAAAGGTGAGCGTTAGCTCTAATGCCAGTCAGTTAAGCCTGACTGGCATTGTTTTTATTTGTTTTTTT
>NZ_CAWNYS010000169.1:0-5153 GCF_963878295.1 Aeromonas sp. HMWF014
GCCCACCTCAGGCCCTTCAAGCTGATCGGCGGCGAGGCAGCCATCCGCGAGCCGGTGCGCCAGCTGCTGGGGCTGCTGTTTGAATCGCACAGCCCTGAGGAGATCAGTGCCCTCGATATTCCGGCGATCAAGCAACTGCCAGCAGAGCGGATCAACAACTTGCACCAGCTCTGGCGCCTTGGCCGCAACGCCCCTTACACCAGCTCCATCGGCCGTCTGTTCGATGCGGTGGCGGCGCTGCTGGGGGTGATCGATTCCCCGGATTACGAGGGCGAAGCCGGGCTCTTGCTGGAGGCAGCCGCCTTGCAGCTGGCCCCCGATGAATTGCCCTTACCCCTCGCCTTTGGCCTGCACCAGAGCGCAGAGGGACCGCTACTTATTGAGTGGGCAGAGCTGCTCAATACCCTTATCAACGAGCGGCGCAAAGGCACCTCCACCGCCAGCCTGGCCGCCGGTTTTATCTACGCAGTCAGCGCTCTGGTCGTTGCTCTGGCCGAGCGCTTCCCCGGTTATCCGGTGGCGCTCGGGGGCGGCGTCTTTCAAAACCGGGTACTGATGGATCAGCTGGTGCCCGCTCTCGAAGCAGCAGGCCGGCAGGTATTGACCAGCGAAACCCTGCCGCTCAATGACGGTGGCATCGCCGCCGGTCAGCTCTGGTTTGCCATCCACCATCTTGCCACGCACCAGCCTGTCACAACCGGTTGTGCCACCTTGTCGGAGTCCTGAAATCCATGTGTCTATCCATCCCCTCTCAGGTGGTGCAGTTGCACCCCGAAGATAACTGCGTCACCGTCGATACCCTGGGGGTGCAGCGGCGCGTCAGCTGCATGCTGCTCGAAGAGCCCCTCAACCTTGGCGACTATGTGCTGCTTCATATCGGCTTTGTGATGAGCAAGATTGACGAAGAGGAGGCGCAGGCCAGCCTCGAGAGCTTCCGCCAGATGGTGGCCCTGATGCCCGGTCAGGATATCTTGCCATGCTGACACTCAATGATCTCTTTCAGGGCTTTCGTCAGCCCGACGTCATCCGCGCCCTCGCCGCGCAAATTACTGAACTGGCAAAAGATCTGCCCGAACCGCTGCGGGTGATGGAGGTGTGCGGCGGCCATACCCACACCATCATGAAATACGGCCTGCACCAGCTGCTGCCGGCCAGCATCGAGTTTGTCCACGGCCCCGGCTGCCCGGTCTGCATCATGCCCAAGGAGCGGATCGATCAGGCCATCGAGCTGGCCCGCCAACCGAACGTCATTCTGGTCACCCTGGGGGACATGGTCCGGGTGCCGGGCTCCAAAGGCACGCTGGCCCAGCAGCGCGCCAAGGGGAGCGATATCCGCCCGGTTTATGACCCCCTCGACGCCCTGCGCATCGCCCGTGAGAACCCGGAGAAAACCGTGGTCTTCTTCGCCATCGGTTTCGAGACCTCCACCCCGATGACTGCGGCGCTCTTGGCTGCCGCTGAAGAGCAAGGGGTCGAGAATCTTCTATTTCATATCAACCATGTGCTGGTGCCCCCCGCCATTCACGCCGTGATGGCCGACGGGGTTGCCAAGGTGAACGCCTTTATCGGCCCTTCTCACGTCAGCGTCATCACAGGCGCCGATATCTACCTGCCCATTGTCGACCGCTATCAGGTGCCGGTGGTGGTGAGCGGCTTCGAACCGGTGGATGTGATGGAGGCGCTCTTGATGATGGTGCGCCAGAAGGTGGAGGGTCGCTACGCCCTGGAGGTGCAGTACACCCGCGCCGTCACTGCCAGTGGCAATAAAGCTGCCCAGCGGCTGGTCGAGCGCTTTTTCGAGACCCGCGAGCACTTTCGCTGGCGAGGTCTGGGGGATATCAACGCCTCTGCCCTGCGCCTGCGCGATGCCTTTGCCAAGCGCGATGCGGAGCGTCACTTCCAACTGGACCAGACCCCCATCGATGACCACAAGGCGTGCCAGTGCGCCGATATCCTGCGCGGGCTGGCCAAGCCCAACCGGTGCAACGTCTTTGGCCGGGGCTGCACCCCGACCCAGCCCATGGGCAGCTGCATGGTCAGCTCCGAAGGGGCCTGCAATGCCTACTACCGATATATGGGGATCCAATGAGAGAAATTCAGTTAAGCCACGGCGGTCGGGTGATGAGTGGAGATGAACCAGCCTGTTTCGGCAATCTAGTGGAGAACCAGACCCGATGAGAGAAATCCAACTTAGCCACGGCGGCGGCGGAGTGGAAATGAATCAGCTGATCAACCAGCTCTTCTTTCGCCACTTTGGCAACGAGATCCTGCTGCGCGGTGAAGATGCCGCCCTGCTGCCGGTGAGCGGGCCCATCGCCTTCACCACCGACAGCTTTACCGTCTCGCCGCTGTTCTTCGAGGGGGGCGATATCGGCAAACTGGCCATCGCTGGCACGGTCAACGATCTCGCCATGATGGGGGCCAAGCCCGAGTATCTGAGCGCCAGCTTTATCATCGAGGAGGGATTCCCCTACGCCGATCTCACCCGCATCGTCGAGTCGATGGCCGCGGAGCTTGCCAAAAGCGGCGCCCGCATCGTCTGCGGCGACACCAAGGTGGTGCCTAAGGGGACGGCCGACAAGATTTTTATCAACACCAGCGGGGTCGGCACCTTTCCGCTGCCGGAACAGAGCCGGGGCATCTCGGTGCGCAACCTCAAGGCTGGTGACGCCATTCTGGTGTCGCGGGATATCGGCAGCCACGGCGCCTGCATCCTGATGGCCCGCGATGCCCTGCAGCTGGGGTCTGATCTCAAGAGCGACTGCACCACCCTCTGGCCGCAGGTAGAAGCGCTGCTGAAAGCGGGGATCACCCCCCACGCCCTGCGCGACGCTACCCGCGGTGGCCTCGCCGCCGTGCTGAATGAGTGGAGCACCGCCTCCCAGGTGGCCATCGAGCTGGAGGAGTCCGCCATTCCGGTCTGCGATCCGGTGCGCGGTCTGTGCGAGCTCTACGGCTTCGAGCCCCATGATCTCGCCAACGAGGGAACCATGGTGCTGGCCCTGCCTGCCGAACAGGTGCAGGACGCGCTGGGCATCTTGCGGCAATTCAACCCTGCGGCCAGCCAGATCGGCGTGGTGCAGGCGAGTGATCGCCACAAGGTGATCCTCAACAACCCCTGGGGCAGCCGCCGTTATCTGGAGCTGCCGCAGGGGGAACTCCTGCCGCGGATCTGTTGATCGGCCATGCCGTTCACCCTATGACCGGGAGGAGTCACTCCTCCTCCCCATATCGGTTAAGGAGCCACCATGCACGAAATGTCTCTGGCCATGGCCGCCATCGAACTGGCGGCCGAACAGGCCACCCAGCGGGGCTTTAACAAGGTGACCGCCCTCTGGCTCGAGGTTGGCAGCTTCTCCTGCGTTGACCCGGACACCATTGCGTTCTGTTTCGAGGCGGCCGCCAAGGGCACAGTCGTCGAGGGGGCCCAACTTCACTTTCAGCACCAGGCGGCAGAGGCCTGGTGTTACGACTGCAACAAAACAGTCACCCTGCAAGCGCGCGGGCAAGCCTGCCCCGAGTGTGGCGGATACACATTACGCGTCGCGCAGGGGAACAGCCTGCGCATCACCGACATCGAGGTAAGTTGATATGTGTAGCGTATGCGGATGCGGCCAGGCGCGGATCGCCGGCCATAAAGATGATCACGACCATGAACACCACCATGAACATGGCCATAAACACGATCATGCCCATGAGCAGAGCGCACCGCGCACCCTGATCATTCACCACCACTATCACCATCAGGGAGATGTCCATCACCACTACCACGGCGTGCGGGCACCCGCGGGTGTGGAGGATCATAAGCACCATCATGATCATCCCCACTCTCATGACCACGGCCATTCCCACGCGCATCCTCATGACCATGACCATGACCATGACCATGACCATGACCATGACCATGACCATCAGCAGGGTGATCTGCACTATGGCAAAGGGGAAGCGGGATTGTCGGTCCCCGGCATGGGGCAGCGTCAGCTGATCGCCATCGAGATGGATGTGCTGGCCAAAAACAACGCCCTGGCCGCCCACAACCGCGAGCACTTCGACGAGGCGGCCCAGCTGGTGCTCAATCTCGTCTCTAGCCCGGGTTCAGGCAAGACCACCCTGCTGTGCGAAACCCTGCGCCAGCTGGCCGACAAGCGCCCCTGCGCGGTGATCGAAGGGGATCAGCAGACCAGCGCCGATGCGGATCGCATTCGCGCCACCGGCGTGCCAGCCGTGCAGATCAACACCGGCAAGGGCTGCCATCTGGATGCCAAAATGGTCCACGACGCCTGCCACCAGCTGCCCGCCAATGAAGGGGGCATCCTCTTTATCGAAAACGTGGGCAATCTGGTCTGCCCCGCCAGCTTCGACCTCGGCGAGAAGTACAAGGTAGCGATCCTCTCCGTCACCGAAGGGGAAGAGAAGCCCCTCAAATACCCGGACATGTTTGCCGCCGCCCAGCTGATGGTGATCAACAAGATTGATC
This sequence comes from Aeromonas sp. HMWF014, assembly GCF_963878295.1. Lineage (NCBI taxonomy): Bacteria > Pseudomonadati > Pseudomonadota > Gammaproteobacteria > Aeromonadales > Aeromonadaceae > Aeromonas > Aeromonas sp. HMWF014. The sequence continues at coordinate 4,478 of NZ_CAWNYS010000169.1, forward strand.
TGCTGCCCTATGTCAGCTTTGACGTGGCCCGCTGCATCGAGAACGCCAAACGGGTCAATCCCTATATTCAGGTGATCCAGGTCAGCGCCACCACGGGTGAAGGGATGGATGCCTGGCTCAACTGGCTGGCCACGGCCTGAACCGGTTAAACGCCACTGATAACTGTGGGTAACAAAAGAGGGAGGCTGATGCCTCCCTCTCTTTTATTCTGCTGACTGCGCCCCCAGCCCTCAGGCCACATTGCAAACCATCGGCTCCTGCTCAGCAGGTGCCTCACCAAAGCGCAGCACCCGATGACAGATCTGGCGCAGCAGCGCCTGTTGGTGGCTAAAAATCAGGATGCCAAGCCCGCGCTGTTCGCACTCGCGCATCAACTCCAACCAAATATGGCGCTGGATTTGCGGATCCAGCTGGGCGGTCACCTCATCGGCGACAAGCAACCGGGTGCGGGGATCGAGGGCGCGCAGCAGCGCGATGCGGGCCAGCTCGCCACCGGAAAGCTGACCGGGTTTACGACCAAGCCACTCGGGCTTGACCATAAAGCGAGCCAGCATGGCGTCATCGGGGCGCCACATATCCCACAGCGCCTGCCCGGTGGTGCGATAGGGATTGAAAGTGAGTTCGGGGTGCTGGGGCACCAGCTGGATGGGGTTATAGCCTGTAACCTGTTCAGGCA
>NZ_CAWNYS010000170.1:0-12676 GCF_963878295.1 Aeromonas sp. HMWF014
AAAACAAACTCTCTAACTTTGACATAACAATTTAATAGTTATTTATTTCATTTTTAGCTACTTCTTAAGCGTGACCTCCTCATTGAGAGTCTAACAGCGGAGAGTGTTCTGTTTTAATCCATTAAATGACAATTAAGATATTAATGTTTCAGGTGTGCGCCTTATTGTGACGAGCCCTCCCCTCCCTTCGTCACAAATGACGAACGTCAGATGTCGACACAGTGCCGCGTCCTTATTACGGCGCAACGCCAAATTTAAACCCTATTTAAAACAGCATCTTGGAATCAATTTCACGCCCCGGACCAATCTGGCCCGCATTTTGCCATCTTGCCCCTATTCTCTCCGTTCGCGACACGACAAGGTAGGCTATGAACCGCTTCGTTATCGCTGACCCCAAGCTGTGTATTGGCTGTGGCACCTGTATGGCGGCCTGCAGCACGGTGCACAAGGCGCAAGGTTTGCAGCAAGCCCCCCGTTTAACCGTCATGCGACACGAGCAGGCGACCATGCCGGTTCAGTGCCGTCACTGTGAAGAGAGGCCCCCTGCATCAAGGTGTGTCCGGTCGAGGCGATCCGCCAGACCGGCGATTGCGTGCAGCTCAACGAGTCGCTCTGCATCGGCTGTACCCTCTGCGCCGTAGCCTGCCCGTTCGGCGCCATCCAGAGCGGTGGCAGCCGTCCGGTGGCCATGGCCAACAGCTACGACACCTATATCCCCTGCTCCATCCGCTCCAGCAACCCCTCTACCTCTGCCGGTCTGCGCTGCTTTGGTTCAGATCTGCTGAGCTGGGAGCCCGGCGTGCGCAGCATCGCTATCAAGTGCGATCTGTGTGAGTTCCGCGCCGATGGCCCCGCCTGCATCGAGGCCTGCCCCTCCCAGGCGCTCTCTATCGTCAACGACACTGCCTGTGCCAACGCCGCCCGCGATCGCCGCCTGCAAGCGGCCAATGCCCACCCACAAGGGGCACCCGCATTCTCGGCCTCTGCTTACTCGGCCGTCACGACTGCGCCTGTTTCATCCGACGCTTCACTCACTGAGGGATCCTGCTGATGTTGTCCCCGCTTGTTATGGGCACCCTTGTGCTCTTCCTATTGGGCGCCGTGGCCGGTCTGCTGCTGCAAACGTACGCCTCTTTGGCCAACCGCCTCAATAGCGGCTTTGCCCTGCTGGGTTCGCTGGCCGGTGTGGTTGCCGCCATCAAGGCGCTGGCCCAAGACGCACCTATCGACGGTCAGCTCTGGCTGCTGGGCTCGGTGCATCTCGGCTCTTTTTATCTGGACACGCTCTCTGCCCTGATGCTGCTGGTGATCACCTTGGTGGGCGTCGCCGTCTCCCTCTACTCCTTTGCCTATATTCGCGAATATCAGGGCAAGGGGGATGTGGCCATTGGCGTCTTGATGAACCTCTTCCTGTTCGCCATGGTGGGCATGGTGCTGGCCGACAACGCATTGGGCTTTTTGCTCTGCTACGAGCTGGTGACCCTCACCACCTACTGGCTGGTCAAGACCAACCCGGAAGCCGCCAAACAGAGCCGCCTTTATCTGGTGATGAACCATATCGGCATGGCGCTGGTGCTGGTCGCCTTCTGGCTGCTCTGCCGCGAAAGCGGCTCGCTGGAGTTCGCAGCCCTTCGTGAGCACCATCTGGCGGGCACATTGGCCTCCCTGGTGTTCCTGCTCAGCTTCTGCGGCTTTGGTCTGCGCGCCGGTTTCGTGCCGCTGCACGGCTGGCTGCCGGTGGCCGAGCCCGTCGCCCCCTCCCATATTTCGGCGCTGATGTCGGGGGTGATGGTGAAGCTCGGTCTGTTCGGCATTTTGCGGGTCAGCATCGACTTTCTCGGCGCCAGCCAGCTCTGGTGGGGTTACATGGTGCTGATCTTCGGTGCCTGCTCGGCAGTGCTCGGGGTGCTGTTTGCGCTGGCCGAGCACGATCTCAAGCGGCTGCTCGCCTACCACACGGTCGAGAACATCGGCATCATACTGATGGGGATGGGGATCGGCATGATTGGCATCGCCAACCAGCAACCGGTGCTGGTGGTGCTGGGGCTGCTCGGTGCCCTCTATCACCTACTCAACCACGCCATCTTCAAGAGCCTGCTCTTTATGGGCACCGGCTCTGTGATGTTCCGCCTGCACACCCGTGACATGGACAAGATGGGGGGCCTTGCCAAGCTGATGCCCTGGACTGCGCTGGCGTTCCTTATCGGCGCCATGGCCATCTCGGCGCTGCCGCCGCTCAACGGCTTTGTCAGCGAGTGGTTTATCTATCAGGCGCTCCTTTCCATGACCCGGCTCGGCACCTCTGTGGTGGCCCCACTGGCAGTGGTGATGCTGGCAGTGACTGGCGCCATGGCGGTGATGTGTTTCGTCAAGGTCTACGGCATCTGCTTTTGCGGTTCACCGCGCAGCGAAAAAGCGAGTCAGGCCCGCGAAGTGCCCCATGCCATGGTGGCAGGCACCCTGCTGCTGGCCGCAGCCTGTCTGGTGCTGGGTCTGGGCGCCCCCTGGATTGCCCCCTTTGTCAGCGGCTACGGTCAGGCGCTCGTCTCCGCTCACGTCACAGGCCAGATGAGCGTTGCCACCGGTGCGACCCTGCTACCGCTCGACAGCTCTCAGGCGATCCTCTCACCGCCCGTGATTGCCATCACCCTCTTTGGCCTCTTCCTGATCCCGCTGCTGGTCGTGGCGCTGTTCAAGGGACCCAAGCTCGGTCGTCGTCACGCCGGTACTCCCTGGGCCTGTGGTTATGCCTATGAGGAGCGCATGAGCCTCACCTCCGGTGGTGTCACCCATACCCTGCGCCAGCTCTGCGCCCCCCTCTATCGCAAACAGCCCCAGCTCGATCTGGCCACTGCGCTGCACGGGGTGAGTGCGTCGTCCTCTGCCGCTGGCTGGCTCTTGCACGGCCTTGTGCTGGCGTTCTTTATCCTGATGGCTGTAGGAGTCTGATATGCCTGTTCTTGAAATGCCGAGCTGGGGCATGGTGGCCCTCGCCCTGACCCAGGCCATCGCCATGCTGGCGCTGGCACCGCTGGCCACCGGGTTCAACCGGGTGCTGCGGGCAAAAATGCACTCCCGTCAGGGGCCTGGTCCGCTGCAGGATTACCGGGATATCGGGAAGCTACTGCGCCGTCAGGAGGTCACCCCGGAGCCTGCCGGCATCCTCTTCAACCTGATGCCTGCACTGCTCATCGCCGCCTTGATGCTGGTGGCGATGGCGCTACCTACCCTGACCCACAAGTCCCCCTTTCCCATCGCCGGGGATCTCATCACCGATATCTACCTGTTCGCCATCTTCCGCTTCTTCTTCTCCCTGGCGGGGCTCGACAGCGGCAGCATGTTTGCAGGGATAGGTGCCCGCCGCGAGCTGACCCTCGGCATTCTGGTGGAGCCCATTCTGATGCTCGCCTGCTTCATCATGGCGATGATGGTGGGCAGCTCGGATCTGGGCAACATCAGCAGCTATGTGGCCACCCAGCCGCTGGCTGCGCCCATCGCAACCCTGTTGGCCGGTGCAGCCTGCGCCTTCGCGGTGTTCGTGGAGATGGGCAAGCTGCCCTTTGACTGCGCAGAAGCAGAGCAGGAGTTGCAGGAAGGGCCGCTCACCGAATACTCAGGCGCGGGACTGGCGCTGCTCAAGCTCGGCATCGGCCTCAAGCAACTGGTAGTGGTGCAGCTCTTTTTAGTGATCTTCCTTCCCTTCGGCAAAGCGGCGAACTGGAGCCTGCCCGCACTGGCACTGGCTGCCCTGATCCTGCTCTGCAAGCTGCTGGTGGCCTTTGGGCTGGCGGGCATTATCGAAAATGCCATGGCCCGCACCCAATTCGTGCGTACCCACAAGCTCACCCGCTATGGCTTGGGGCTCGCCCTGTTGGCCCTGCTCGCCTATCTGGTCGGGGTGTGAGCCATGACGGCCTTTACCTCCTCTTTTTCCGATTGCTCATTCCCGAACATAAAGTGAGAACTGCATGACCATCGCCATTTCGGATCGCATCGGTTGCGACTATATCCAGCAACTGCGAGCGCAACTGCCCCACGCCATCATCGACGAGCAGTGGCAGACCGCCGATCAGGCCACCCTGACCGTCAAGCCCACCAGCCTGGTGGCCCTCACCAGCCTGATCTTCCACAAGCAGGGGGGCTGGCTCTCGGTTTCGTTTGCCAATGACGAGCGCAGCCTCAACGGCCACTTCGCCGTCTACCACGTCTTCTCCATGGAGGGCGAGACCAAGAGCTGGATCACAGTCCGGGTGCTGGTCAACGCCATTGAACAGGAGTACCCCTCCATCACCCCGACCATACCGGCGGCGGTGTGGGGCGAGCGGGAGATCCGCGACATGTACGGCCTGCGCGCCGTCGGTCTGCCGGACGAACGCCGTCTGGTGCTGCCGGATGACTGGCCCGAAGATATACACCCGCTGCGCAAGGACGCCATGGATTACCGCCAGCGCCCCATGCCCACCACCGACACCGAGACCTACCCCTTTGTCAATGAGTTGGGCAATGAGGCCAACCGCATAGTGCCGGTCGGCCCGCTACACATCACCTCGGACGAGCCGGGGCATTTTCGTCTGTTTGTCGATGGGGAAGACATCATCGACGCCGACTACCGCCTCTTTTATGTCCATCGCGGCATGGAAAAACTGGCAGAAACCCGCATGGGCTACAACGAAGTGGCGTTTCTGACCGACCGGGTCTGCGGCATCTGCGGCTTCACCCACAGCGTCGCCTACACCACCTCGGTAGAGAACGCCATGGGCATTAAGGTGCCCGAGCGGGCCAAGATGATCCGCGCCGTGCTGCTGGAGGTGGAGCGCCTGCACAGCCATATCCTCAACATCGGCCTGTCGAGCCACTTCACCGGTTTCGACACCGGCTTTATGCAGTTCTTCCGGGTGCGGGAAAAGTCCATGACCCTGGCCGAGCTGCTGACCGGTGCCCGCAAGACCTACGGCCTTAACCTGATTGGCGGGGTGCGCCGCGACATCTTCAAGGAAGATCGCATCAAGGGTGCCCAGCTGGTGCGGGAACTCCGTGATGAGCTCAAACCCCTCGTTGCCATGCTGCTCGACACCGCCAACATCACCTCCCGTCTGGTGGGGATAGGCCGCCTCGATCCGCAAATCGCCCGCGATTTCAGCTGCGTCGGCCCCATGGTGCGGGCCAGCGGCTTCAAGCGCGACGTGCGCCGGGTCCACGACTTTGCTGCCTATCGCGAACTGCCGATGGAGATCCAGACGCTGGCGGGTTGCGACGTGCAGTCCCGGGTGCTGGTGCGCATCCACGAGCTCTACGACTCTCTCGACATGATTGAGTTCGGTCTTGAGCACCTGCCAGAGGGGCCACTGCTCACCGAAGGGTTTACCTATCAGCCGGGCAAATTTGCGCTGGGCTTTACCGAAGCGCCCCGCGGCGAGAATGTCCACTGGAGCATGACCGGGGATAACCAGAAGCTGTTCCGCTGGCGCTGCCGCGCCGCCACCTACGCCAACTGGCCTGCGCTGCGCTACATGCTGCGCGGCAATACCGTGGCCGATGCGCCGCTCATTATCGGCAGTCTGGATCCCTGCTACTCCTGTACCGATCGGGTCACCCTGGTCGACCCCAAGAAGGGCAAGTCCACCGTGGTCTCCTACAAGGAGATCGAGCGCTACGGTATCGACCGCAAAAACTCTCCGCTGAAATAAGGGGTCATCATGATCAAGTTGTTCAAGACCATACTCCAGGCGGGCACACCGACCGCCAAGTACCCCTTCGCCCCCTATGAGGTGAACCGGGATTTTCGCGGCAAACCGAAATATCAGGCGGATCAGTGCATCGCCTGCGCCGCCTGCACCAAGGCCTGCCCGGCCAATGCGCTGGTGATGGAAGTGGACATGGAGACCGGCGAGCGGCGCTGGGAGCTCTCCATGGCCCGCTGCATCTTTTGCGGCCGCTGCGAAGAGGTCTGCCCGACCCATGCCATCGCCCTCTCCCCCGAGTTCGAGCTGGCGGTGACCAACAAGGCCGATCTCTATGAGGAAGCCCGCTTCGCGCTGGCCCCCTGCACCCTGTGCGGCACCTACTTTGCCCCGAGCAAACTGGTGGCGCTGGTGGAGGACACCCTCAAGCAGGCAGGTACGCCGCTCGCTCGCGATGCCAAGCCGCTAGCGCCGCCAGAGCGACTGCACCACTGCCCCGACTGCAAACGAAAACAGAGCATGCTGAGCCAGCCTGACTCGGCCCTGATCACACCGATAGCCACACCGATTGCCGCACCGATTACCACACAACAGGAGTGGATGTGATGAGCAAGATCAAAGGCATAGAACCGGTTGTCGGCCATGCCCATACCCGCGCCGTGCCACTGGCGCAGGATCCCGAGATCACCAAACTTAAAAAAACCCTGCTCAAAGACATTCGCCGCTCGGCCTATGTCTATCGGGTCGATTGCGGCGGCTGCAACGCCTGCGAAATAGAGATCTTCGCCACCATCACCCCGCTGTTCGATGCCGAGCGCTTCGGCATCAAGGTGGTCGCCTCCCCCCGTCACGCCGACATCCTGCTCTTTACCGGCGCTGTGACCCGGGCGATGCGAGTCCCTGCCCTGCGCGCCTATGAGGCCGCCCCCGATCCCAAGATCTGCATCGCCTACGGCGCCTGCGGCTGTGACGGCGGCATCTTCCACGATCTCTACTGCGTCTGGGGCGGTACCGACAAAATCGTGCCGGTGGATGTCTATATTCCGGGCTGCCCACCCACCCCTGCCGCCACCATCTACGGCTTTGCGGTGGCGCTCGGCCTGCTTGAGCAAAAACTCAAAGCCACCAGCCACGAGGTGCAACCGGGGGCGCGGGTGGAGCTGCGCCACACCGGCATCCCCAACGAGATCCGGGTGATGATCGAGCGTGAAGCCCGCCGCATGGCCGGTTACCGTCAGGGACAGATCATCGCCGACGAGTTTATGGCCCTGCTCGAAGGGGCGACCCAGCAGGATGTGGATCTGCGCATCCGGAGCTATCTCGATCAACATGACGACCCGCGCCTGTCGGAGATCGTCAACAACCTGGCGGGCGCCTGCCTTAACCGGGCGGCAGGTAAGGGAGAGGCAGTGCATGGCTGACCAGGTTTACTTTTACCGTCTCTCCCGCAAGTTTGTGGACGAGCAGTTTGACATACCGGAAGAAGCCAAGGAGGTGATCTACTACAGCCTCGCCATCGGCCACCACCTCGGTATTGTCGATTGCCTGAGCGCCGATCTGGTCTGCCCGCTGGCGGGTTATCGCGACTGGGTGGCCAAGCTACCCGTAGGCAGCGAGGCGCGCCGCAAGATGGAGGGGTTTCTCACCTTTGGCGAGATCACCATCTATCGAGAGCACTGCCACATGCTGGCCTGCGCCTTCGACCGACTGCGCAAGGCGGAAGGCGTGCTCGATGAACAGGAGCTGGGCTGGACCGACACCTTTATGGATCAGCTCACCGCCCTCTATAACGATCCCCATATGTACCTGATGGTAAGGAGCCGCTGATGGGCTGCAATCTCGTGTTGACCGTGGGCAATGCCATGATGGGGGACGACGGTGCCGGCCCTTGGCTGGCGGACAAACTGCAAGCCGCCCCCCTGCCCGGCTGGATCCATATTGACGGCGGCATAGCGCCGGAAAATGCGGTCTACAAGGTGCGGGAGCTGCAACCGGCACGGGTGGTGCTGGTGGATGCCGCCGAGATCGGCGAAAAGGCGGGCACCTTGCAGGTGATCCCCCCCGACACCATCGCCGAGATGTTTATCTTCTCGACCCACAACATGCCGCTCAATTTCCTGATCGACGAGCTCAAGACCTTTGTCCCCGAGGTGATCTTTGTCGGGGTGCAACCGGCCATCGTCGCCTTCTCCTTCCCGATGACCGAGATGGTGAGCGAAGCGATGGATTATCTTTATCAACATCTTGATGCCGCCAAGGACACCCGCTTGTTAATAGAGCGGCTGGACCAGTGGAATATTACCAACGCCGAGCGATGACTATGCACAGGCCTGTTAACGCCCGTTATTGACTGACTGCTTTGGCAATGTGACAAACACCCGGTGTTAAATTAAAATCATCGGGTTAATCGTGCTGAACTTGATATAAAACAAGGTTCTTTTGATTTTTCAAAAAATCGCTAACTCTCGCTTTTTTATGATAAAAAAGCGTTGCCAGTCACAAAAAATTGCCACAAAATAGCGTCCATAGTGGAAGTTGATGGGGTCTGGTGGCCTCCTCGGTCTTCAAAACCGATGTGAGCCGAGAAGGCTTTGGCAGGTTCGATTCCTGCCTCTTCCGCCAATTTCATATATTGGGCAAATGTCATCTCGCTGATGTTTATCGGCCTGAATGCTATTTTTAATCGCTTGTTCAATATGTTTGAAGGAATACCTTGAAAGAAGGTGCTTACCGCTTGCCAATATAATCCGAACACAGGTTATTGCTCTGGCCAATTATTAATTTATCAGCATAAATAGACCATTTATTTATGCACTATGTTTGCAACAATTTGCAAACCGCCAGCACTGAAATAACCCGTCAGCTCGGCCTCTCTATCGGCGACCGGTGTGCATGTCAAACCCACGCACTTCCCTGGTAATCCCATGCCGAACCCGTCTCATGCGCCAGCCATCGCCCACAGCCAGCCCGAAGCACGTCCGACTGCCGACGATTCACGGTCACAGCACAGCCAGCAACAAACGCGCCGCCTGCCACAAGTGGAACAGCTGCTGCAGCAACCCTTTCTCGCGACCTATATCCATGCGCTGAGCCGCCCGCTGGTGACTCAGGCGGTGCGCGAGACCCTGAGCGAGCTGCGCCAGAGCGAAGATTTTCGCCAGCATGGCGTCGCCCCCGAGCAGATCGAGGCGCTGATTGCCAAACGCTGTCGGCAGCAGTTGCGCCAGCGCCAGACCCGGGTGATCAACACCACCGGCACCCTGGTGCATACCAATCTGGGGCGCTCGCCGCTCTGTAGCGATCTGTGGGACGAGGTGCGTGACCTCAACATCGGCTACAACAATCTGGAGCTGGATCTCGCCACCGGCAAGCGCGGCGGGCGCAAGGGGCTGATCGCTCCCCTGCTCCGTTGCCTCACCCAGGCCGAGGATTCGCTGGTGGTCAACAACAACGCCGCTTCGCTCTTTTTGCTGCTGCAGGAGGTAGCCAAGGGGCGCGAGGTGATCGTCTCGCGCGGCGAGCAGATCCAGATTGGCGGCGGCTTTCGCATCCCCGACATTCTGGCCCTCTCCGGCGCCAAACTGGTGGAGGTGGGCACCACCAATATCACCACAGCCCGAGATTACCTCGATGCCATCACCGATCAGACCGCGCTGGTGCTGATGGTGCACAGATCCAATTTCGCCATTCGCGGCTTTACCGAATCCCCCGATATCGGCGAGGTGGCCCGAGCCCTGCCAGAACACGTGGTGCTGGCGGTGGATCAGGGTTCCGGCTTGACCAGCGAAGAGTTTGCACCGGATGAAACCTCGGTGCGCCAATACATCAAGGCGGGGGCGGATCTGGTCTGTTACTCCGGCGACAAGCTGCTGGGCGGCCCGCAATCGGGCATCATCAGCGGCCGCAGCGATCTCATCAAGCGGCTGGAAAAACACCCCATGATGCGCACCTTCCGCCCAAGCCGCATCGTCTACTCCCTGCTCGAACGCCTGCTCATCCACAAGCTCAACAAATCCCTCGTCGGCGAAGGGATTGCCCAGCGCACCTTGAGCAACCCGGCCGCCATGCAGGCGAGAGCCTCCCAGCTGATGGCCGCCCTGCCCGGCTGCTTTGTGCCCATTCCCGCCCAGCTGGTGGTGGGCGGTGGCACCTTGCCGGACGAGTTCTACCCCGCGCCAGCGCTCGAATGCACCGACCCGCGCCCGGCCCAGCAGCTGCTCGATGCCCTGCGCGAACTGCCGGTGCCGGTCATCGCCACCGTGCGCCAGCAGAAGGTGCTGCTCAATATGGCGACCCTGCTGCCGACCGAGATGGATCTGTTGATCGCCCAGCTTAACGAGCTGCTGCTACCTGCCTCGATCAACGCAACAGAGGAGTCCTGATCCCATGACCTCCTATCGCGCCGTTATCGGCCTTGCTGGCCACGTGGATCACGGCAAGACCCTGCTGATCAAGGCCCTCACCGGCATCACCACAGCCCGCGCCCATGAGCAGGCCATCGGCATGACTCAGGATCTGGGCTTTGCCCACTTTGACGACGGTCAGGGCAACACCATAGGCGTCATCGATGTGCCCGGCCACGAGCGCTATATCCGCAACATGGTGGCGGGGCTCTGGAGTCTGGATCTGGTGCTGCTGGTGATTGCCGCCGATGAGGGGTGGATGCCGATGACCGGCGATCACCTGCGCCTGCTCAAGGCGATGGGGGTACCGCGCCTGCTGGTCTGCATCAACAAGTGCGATCTGGTGGAACCCGACGCGCTGGCACTCCTCGAAGAGAGTCTGCTGGAGCGGGTGATGGACGAGAGCGGCATGGTGCCCGACATCGTCAGCGTCAGCGCCAAGACCGGTGAGAATATGGCCGCCCTGCACGCCGCCATTGTGCGCCAGTTGGGGGATATGGCCGAGCATCATGCCCTCCGCGAACAGGCCGCCCCGCGACTGTATGTAGACAGGGTCTTTACCGCCAATGGCACCGGCACAGTGCTCACCGGCACCTTGCAGCAGGGCAGCCTCAAGGTGGGGGACAAGCTGCGCCTCTACCCCGCCGACAGGGAGGTGCAGGTGCGCTCCCTGCAGGCCTATCACCAGAGCGTCGAGGAAATTGGCGCCGTCTGTCGGGTGGCAGTGGGCCTTAAAAAAGTGCCCCACAAGGAGGTGGCCCGCGGCCACTGCCTTACCAGCGCAACAGGCCAGTGCGAGGCGGCGACCCACCTTATCGTGCGGCTCAACGGCGAGCGCCTGAGCACCAAGACGCTTCGCACGCAGGAGGTAGAGGTAGCCCTCGGCAGCTGGCATGGCCGGGCGCGCTTTGTGCCGATTAAAGAGGCACCTATAAACGAGCTGCCGATCAAGGATACCCGGTTGGCGCGGCTGATCTTTGCGACTCCCATCCCCTGCTTCTTTGGCCAGCCGCTCGCCATCATTCGCCACGGCAGCAGCGAACTGCTGCATGGCGCCCGCATCGTCTGGTGTGGTGACATCCATCCCGCCAGACGCAAGCCGCTGCACACCCTGCTGGGCGAACTGCCGGATGACTTGGAGCGATACAACCCGGCCACCCTGCAACTGGGGCTCAACGGCTATGTGCTGGCCAGCCGCTTTGACGAGCGGCCTGAACAGGTCACCCCCCTCGGTGACTGGCTGCTGGACAACCACTGGCTGGCTCAAAGCCGCGACCAACTGCTCGCCACGCTGGCTAGCGAACCGCTGAGCGCCGCCGAGCTTGCGACCCGCTTTGGTATCGCCTTGCCGGTCACTCAGGCCCTGCTCCAGCAGCTAAAGATCGAGCAGCTTGTTCGCCTGCACCATGACAAGTGGCAACCGGGCAGCGGCGAGTCGGAAGATGATTTGGGGCAAGAGGCACAGCTGGTACTCAAAGTGGTGCGAGATCAAGGCAAGGAGGGTTACGAACCCGGTAAACTGGGCCCCGGCGGCGTGGCGCTGGATCCCTTTATCACCCGCAAACTGCCCGCGGCCCTGCGGCAGGGCTTGCTGCGCAATGGTTTACAAAAAAACTGCGCGCTGCAAAAGCAGCTGCGCAATCTGGCAAGGCTTCAGTATCTGGTGCAACTCGATGGCCCCATCTACTACGACACCGCCCTTTACAACCAGATGGTTGCCGCCGTGCTGGCGGGCCAGCAGGTGGGAGATCTGATCGACATGGCATCCTTAAAGGAGATCACCGGCTTGTCGCGTAAATACGCCATTCCGTTCTGCCTGCGCATGGAGATGGATGGCTGGGTGCGGCGCGAGGAGAACGAGCGTCGGGTGCTGCGTTTGCCACAGACTCAAGATGAGATGGAGCCGGCATGAGCGCCACCATCGCCCTCTCTATCGCTTCCAATCCTGCTGCCAACCGGCTGCGCCGTGAATTTCATATCGACGGCATAGTGCAGGGGGTCGGCTTTCGCCCCTTCGTCTATGGGCTGGCACTGCGCCACGGCCTTGCCGGTTATGTCTTGAACGATGCCAACGGCGTCACCATAGGTGCCGAGGGTTCCCCCGAGCAGCTCGCCACCTTTGCCCGCGAACTGCGCGACTTGGCGCCGCCGCTCAGCCGAATCGATCATTTCAGTGAGCGGGAACTGCCCCGCGATGCTGACCCCGACCATAATCCCGACTACGACGGCCAGTTTCATATAAAGGCCAGCCAGCAGCAGAGCGCCGCCACGGTCGCCATCTCGCCGGATCAGGGGATGTGCGAAGCGTGCGCCACGGATGTGGCCAACCCCAAAGATCGCCACCATCACTACCCCTTTACCAACTGCACCCACTGCGGCCCGCGCTACACCATCATCCGCCGCCTCCCCTATGACAGACCCCACACCGCCATGGCCGACTTTGCCATGTGCCCGCGCTGCGCGGCGGCCTATGAAAACCCGCTGAACAGACGCTATCACGCCCAGCCGGTGAGTTGCCCCGAGTGCGGGCCCCATCTCAGCTGGCGCAGCGGCCGTGGCGATGCCCTGGCCGAGCGCGAGGATGCCCTGCAC
>NZ_CAWNYS010000171.1:0-4066 GCF_963878295.1 Aeromonas sp. HMWF014
GCAGTGGACAGGATCCTGGCCGACGAAGCCGATCTCGCCATCGCCGCGCGGCCGGATGCGCTCTCCGCCAAGCTGGAATTTGCTAGCCTGCAACAGGTACCGCTGGTGTTCATCGCTCCACGCAACCCGCCTCAACCCAACCAGTGGTTCTTGCAGGGAGAGCCCGACTGGGAGCGGCTGCCGCTGATCCTCTCCGAGCAGGGTCTGGCGCGAAAGCGATGTGACCAGTGGTTTCGCAACAAGGGCATCGCCCCCAACATCTATGCCGAGGTGGCGGGCAACGAGGGGATAGTCGCCATGGTGGCGCTCGGTTTTGGCGTCGGGCTGGTGCCTGCTGCCGTGATCGATCACAGCCCCATGGGGGAGAAAGTGCGCATAGTCGAGCCCAGACCGGCGCTCAAGCCGTTCGATGTCGGCATCGCCGTACTCAAGAAGCGGCTGGAAGAGCCGCTAATCCGCGCCTTCTGGGATACCGCGCGCGGCCAGGGGTCACTGCGCTGACGAGCTGACCACGTCGGCCATCATGGCACGGCAGCTGGCGGGAAGATCCGGGTTATCCAGCGTCAGCCGACGAATAGTACTGCCAACCCCCTCCCCAACAAAACGCTCGAACACACCCGATTGGCGCACCCGCTGCAACCCGAGCTCAATGCGTTGTGCCAGCTCGGGATATTTTGGCAAGATAAAAAAACAGCAGCGCCAGCGGATAACGAAACACCAGATGAGACTCGATGTTCACATCCGGATGCGGCTTGTGCTCCGATGAAGTCGCGCACTCTGCTTGCGCAGCATGTTGAACAAAGCCTCCTACAAACTGCCGACCACAATCCTGGGACCGTTCGTCTTGAGCAGGCAGGTAGCGGCGCTGACCTATGGTGAGCCCGGGGTAATGCCAGTCAGTCAAGGGGTGAACCCTGGCAAAACACCCTTCATCCCCTTGCCGGATGAGGATGATCCCGCAGCAGGTTCCAGGCCCGACAACCAGAGAACTCCCCCGCAGATGTGTGAGCTTCTTCGTGTCAAATCTGACAATGGTCATAACGAGACGGTGGTCACAGGCTAGAATCTACGTTCAGCCTGAATGGAAGGAGCCTCGCCATGATGCGTCATCTGATCGAAATCAACAGCTCACAGCTGTTTGAAGAGTACCTGCAGAGCATGGGTGTACCGCAGACCTCGCTGGATCAAGAGCAGGACATCTATCTGCAGGAACGCCATATGGCGGCGGTGCGTCAGATCCAGGGCAAGATGAAGTTTTATCTGCGAGCCAGTGCCCTCACCAAACAGTGATCCGCAACCGGTCACAGAACAGGCAGTCAAAGCGTATTACACTGGCACCATCCGCCACCCACGGGAGTGCCCATGAAACCAAGCGGCCTAGATCGGCTCTTCAAACCCCAGTCAATCGCCGTCATCGGTGCCTCAACCGACCCGCAGAAGGCGGGTCATGTAGTCATCAGACACCTGCTCGCGGGCCAGTTTAAGGGCCCCATACTGCCGGTCAGCCCGCACAGCAAGGCCATCGCCGGCGTACTGGCCTATTCCGATATCAGCAGCCTGCCGCTCTCCCCCGATCTCGCCATCATATGTACCAAACGCGAACGGGTACTGCCACTCATCGAAGAGTTGGGCAAGAAAGGCGCCGGAGCGGCCATCATACTGGCTGCCGACTTCTCCATGCAGGAGAGAACACAGCTTCAACAGCTGAGTCGCCAATACGACATTCGCTTGCTCGGCCCCAACAGCATGGGCATGCTGTTGCCGGGTCAGGGCATCAATGCAAGCTTTTCCCCCATCGCAGCCAAACCTGGCCAGGTTGCGTTTCTCTCCCAGTCAGCCGCCGTCAGCACCACCATTCTGGACTGGGCCAAGCAACATGAGCTGGGTTTCTCCGCCTTTATCTCCCTCGGCGATCACTGTGACATCGACTTCGGCCAACTGCTGGATCAGCTCTCCCGCGATGGAACCACTCGCGCCGTCCTGCTCTACATGGACAAGCTGCACGACGCCCGCCACTTCCTCTCGGCAGCGCGGGCGGCCTCACGCAACAAACCCATTCTGGTACTCAAGAGCGGTCGCCACGATCCGGCCAATGGCCTCGACAACGTCTACGATGCAGCCATTCGGCGCGCAGGCATGCTGCGGGTGCGAGATACCCACGAGCTGTTTGCCGCAGTCGAAACCTTGAGCCACTCCCTGACCCTCAAGGGGGAAAGACTGGCCATCATTTCCAATGGCCGTGGACTGGCCAACATGGCGGTCGACGTGCTGCTGGAGCGGGGCGGCAAACTGGCCATGCCGCCACGGGACATCGGCAGTGATGCCGATATTGCCGCCTATCAGCAGGCGCTGGAGACCCTGCTGCAAGGGGATAACGCCGACGCTATCCTGCTCATTCACGCCCCCTCCCTCACAGCGCGCGGGGCCGCGCTGGCCAGCAGCCTGATCGACTACGTCAAACAACATCCCAGGGCCAGACGCTTCAATATACTGACCAACTGGGCAGGAGAATACTCGGCGCAAGAGGGACGTCGTCTGTTCAGCGAGGCTGGATTTCCGACCTATCGTACCCCGGAGAGCGCAGTCGCCGCCTTCATGCACATGGTGGAATATCGCCGCAACCAGAAGCAGCTGATGGAAACGCCCGCCTCCCTGCAGGGCGACAAGCTCAACGTCGAGCTATGTCAGCAGTTGATCCACCAAGCGCTGGAGCGCAAACAGCTCACACTTGATACCCACCTTGTTCACCCCATACTGCAAGCCGCCGGGCTCTCTACTCTGCCGACCTGGATCGTCTCCGATGCCATCGAGGCCACCCTGACCGCAGAGCAGATCGGCTATCCCGTCGCGGTCAAACTGCGCTCACCGGATATTACCCACAAGTCTGCAGTGCACGGCGTCATGCTGAACCTGCGCACCTCGGCCGAAGTCGCCCAGGCAGCGGATGCCATTCTCGACAGGGTGAGGCAACACGACCCGGGGGCACGTATCGAAGGGTTGCTGGTACAACGGATGGCGCGCCGCAGCGGCGGTCTGGAGCTGAGGATCCGCCTGCAACAGGATCCTGTCTTCGGCCCCGTCATCCTGCTCGGCGAATCGGGGGCCGAGCCGCAAGAGATGGTGGCCGCACTCCCGCCATTGAACCAGGCGCTGGCACGCTACCAGATCATAGGTGCCCTCAAGAGTCGCAAGATCCGCGAGCAAGCTACACCCGAAAAACTCGATATCGATGCACTGGGTCAAGTGCTGTGCCAGCTGTCAGAGCTGCTGCTGGCCTTCCCCGA
Organism: Aeromonas sp. HMWF014; assembly: GCF_963878295.1. Lineage (NCBI taxonomy): Bacteria > Pseudomonadati > Pseudomonadota > Gammaproteobacteria > Aeromonadales > Aeromonadaceae > Aeromonas > Aeromonas sp. HMWF014. The sequence goes on from NZ_CAWNYS010000171.1 coordinate 3,285, forward strand.
GATCCAGGAGCTGGACCTGCATCCGTTGCAGGCATGTGGGGCCGAGATGGTCATTCTGGATGCCAGCCTGACGCTGATGCCTGTGGTGCAGGGACGTAATACGCTAGCCATACGCCCCTATCCCACCGAACTGGAAGAGGGAGCCTGGCTCAAGGATCAGAGTCATGTGCTGCTGCGCCCGATCCGGCCTGAGGATGAACCCGCACATAAGCAGTTTGTGCTCAAGGTATCTGATGAAGACAGGTACAAGCGCTTCTTTGCCGATGTGGGTGAACTGGGTCACGAAGAGCTGGCCCGCATGACCCAGATCGATTACGACCGGGAGATGGCCTTCGTAGCCATCGGACAGGACGGGGTCTTCAGTCAGCAGATCCTCGGGGTGGTAAGGGCTATTTCCAACCCGGATCAATCCGATGCAGAGTTTGCCATTCTGGTACGTTCCGACCTGAAAGGACTTGGGCTCGGCAAGCTGATGATGGAGAAGATAGTGCGCTACGCCAAAGAGCGGGGCATTGGTCAGCTATCCGGCATGACCATGCCCAGCAATCGCGGCATGATCAATCTGGCCAAGCGTCTTGGTTTCAAGATCGATATCCAGCTGGAAGATGGGGTGGCCAATATGGAGCTACCCTGTGCCAGTCAGGGTCAATGAAGAAGGGAATAAGCTATTTTATAGCTTATAAATGACTGATTTTAGGCAATAAAAAAGCCCGCTCTGATGAGCGGGCTTTTAATGTTGGGTGCCTGGCAGTGTCCTACTCTCGCATGGCGAATGCCACACT
>NZ_CAWNYS010000172.1:0-2021 GCF_963878295.1 Aeromonas sp. HMWF014
CCTTCGGCATCCCCTCCTTCAAGCTGGAAAAAGAGGTGATGCAGCGTCGGCGCGAGATCTTCGAGGGGATGGGGATCGAGTTTCGCCTCGAAACCGAGGTGGGCAAGGATGTCACCTTCGCCGACTTGCTCGGTGAGTTCGACGCCATCTTCCTCGGGGTCGGCACCTACAAATACATGAAGGGCGGTTTCGACAACGAGACGGCCCCAGGGGTGTATGACGCCCTGCCCTACCTCATCTCCAACGCCAACCGGCTGCTGGGCTTTGAGAAGGCGCAGGCCGATTACATCGACTTCGCCGGCAAGCAGGTGGTGGTGCTCGGCGGTGGCGATACCGCCATGGACTGCGTCCGTACCGCCATCCGCCAGGGTGCCGACAAGGTGATCTGCGCCTACCGTCGCGACGCCGAGAACATGCCCGGCTCCAAGCGGGAAGTGAAGAACGCCCAGGAGGAAGGGGTGGAATTCATGTTCAATCTGCAGCCGGTCGGCGTCGAACTCGATGCCCATGGCCGCACCTGCGGCATCAAGGTGGTGAGCACAGCGCTCAGTGCCCCCGATGCCAACGGCCGCCGCAATCCTGTGGTGATCGCGGGTTCCGAGCAGGTGCTGGCGGCCGATGCGGTGGTGATGGCGTTTGGCTTCCAGCCCAACCCGCAGCCCTGGATGGCGGAATACGACATCGAGCTCGACAGCCGGGACAGGATCAAGGCCCGTGAGCAGGCGGACTATGCCTTCCAGACCAGTAACCCCAAGGTGTTCGCCGGTGGCGATGCGGTGCGCGGCTCGGATCTGGTGGTGACCGCCATCTACGAGGGCCGCAAAGCCGCCGAAGGGATCATGGACTACTTGTCCGTTTAATCTGCCGTTTGATCCGCATCCAATACCCTCCCCAAGCAAACAGCCCCGCAGATGCGGGGCTGTTTTTTAGGGCGCGTACTTTTTTCATGATCCACTTCGTTATGTTGATAAACACCCAGCATGCTTGCCAAATGAAACACATTGGCGCCATGCAATTGTTTTTTCCCAAACCTGAATCCGTAGCGAGCTGATTATTATCATTCACTGCAAAATCAAAGACTAATCCGACTGGCTATCGGCATGGACAACACATAACGCGGACCATTCCATTGCCAAACAATGAAATGTGGGGATATGCAGTGAAATAATGGATACGGGAATAAATGGAAGGTAACAACACAACATACTCATTCCCCCCAGGGTGGCATGGCTCACCCTGGGGGTCGGGATCAGGCGAGTTGCGACTCCCGGGGGATCGGGGTCACCCAGGGACGACGCCAGTGGGGAGCCTCGTGGAGATCAGGCCAGAATTCGGTCTGGTGCAGGATGGCGTCCCCGCACACAGAGTGAAAGGTGATGGCACGAGCCTGTACCAGGCCATCGGTGATCAACACCTCGGTCACCACCTCCCGCCCCTGCTCCAGCAGGCGGACCACCTCAAAATCCCAGGGACCCGCCGCCGGATAGCGGCGGTTGATCTCGATGAAGTTGCAGCGCCCCGCGATCCGCTCGCCCGACTGCGGCCAGTCACATACATAATCCTCGCACAGCCACCTGGCCGCCTTGGCAAAATCGTTGCTCTGCATGGCCTGCCAATAGGCCTCTACCACAGCTTTTGGTTCCATGGTCTTGAATTCCATGCTCACTCTCCCTACAGACGCACCACCAGCCACTCCCCCTTGCCTACCGGCACCAAGGTGCTCTGGAAGGCCGGATCGCGCTGCACTTCACTCATCCACTCGCTCATCTCATCCCGATGGGAGATGGCGTTGTCCACCACCAGCAGGCCACGAGGGGCCAGCAGGCGCCGGATCTGCGGCCACCAGGCCCAATAGTGCTGACGATCTGAATCCAGGAAGACAAGCTGATAACCTTCCGTCGGCAGTTCGGCCAGCAGGGCCCCCGCCTCGCCCCCCAGCTGGGTGATCCAGGGGCTCAGGCCGGCACGCTGGAAGTTGGTGCAGGCCAGCGCACGCTTGCCCTCATCCAGCTCTATGGTCG
>NZ_CAWNYS010000173.1:0-10030 GCF_963878295.1 Aeromonas sp. HMWF014
TCCCCAGCAGATAGACCAGCGTCATGCAGGGGGCAAACAGGCCGATGCCGACATTCATCAAAACGCCGAAGATGAAATTGCCAAGCAGCGCGATCGCCAGCTTGTAGCCACCGAGCCCCATCGCATCTCCGCCAACGGGGAAAAGACCCAGCAGACCGGCCAAGATCAACCCGGCGACAACCAGTAGGGAGATGGCCATCACCAGCCGGATAGTCTGCCGATCAAACGAGGCCACATGGCGGGCCCCCCAGGCCGCGCCGGCTGCTGCGGCAATCATCATGCTGATAAGAGTGAACGGATCCACCTTGACCACACCGATAAAGATGAGTGACTGGGTCACGGTCGGCAACACACACTGACCATTGAGGGTGCCTGGCAACAGGCGATCATCAATCAGCTTGAACTGTTTGTAACAGGCTGTCTTCACAGCGAAGCTGCCGACTCCCAGGGTATCGAGAAAATTGGCGGCAAACCCGATGGCAGCCACGGGCCAGAACGGGGTGGGCTCCAGCGATCCCTGCCGCCGTTTTTGCCACCAGGCCTGAGCCAGCATGAAGATGAAAGACAGGGCACAGATGATGAATATCAGGCGTAAAAGATTAATTAACATACCGACCTCTCCAGCAACGGGCGGCGATTCTAAGGCAGTCAAAATAAAAAATCTTGGTCGGGATCAACCATTCACCCCCTGCAAACGATTACCTGACGAAAGTCCTGACAGGCGAGCCCGAACGACTCTGCTAATACTTATCTATGAGGGCCAACTGGCCTGGGGCCATCGGTGGTAATCATGGTCATTTCGCGACGACCACAGTCCCCGATGGGAAGTAGCCAAAAAGAAGGCCGGCATACACCGACCTTCTTTTTTTATTGCTGACCGATCCGTTGTCCGCACTCTGTCTCCTGCAGCCACGGGGAGCGAGCCAGCGGCTGAGCGCATGCGGCAATCCCGTCAGCAGCAAGAGGGTGGCAGACAGCGCAGGGCGAAGCCGGCGAAGATCATCAGTCACAGGGCATGGTCGCCAGAAAAGCTGTCGCTGGAGGAGTTTCTGGTCGGGATCGCGCTGAGCCGGGAGACTCGCAGCGCTGCTGACGTCGGCAGTGAACAACATGAAGTTCAAGGACAGAGAACAGGCAGAGGGCACGTCAGACAGGAACGCCGCCTGACTCCATACACCACATTTGACAATAACTCTATTGCAACGTGTTACATTGACGCATATCAATCAGTAGTATAGGTTCCCGCATCCAAATGATTATTAAGAAGATTCATGTACTATGGAAGCAGTACTCTCATCAACTAAAAAACAAAAATTTGTTAATTTCGCCGCTGATGTTTTCGCACTAAATACCTTTTGTTATTTCATATCAATACCAATAGAACTGGGTTTTGCACAGATGAGTTTAGAAACTCACCTGCACGCTAGACTAATTGGGCTATTTATAATCACCTCAACAGCAAGACCTTTCGGTATTTGGCGTGATTGGATTTTCAAGAGATGCAGATTGACCGAACAGAACAAAGGCATTTTCCCTTATGTAGTTGACACCTTTGCCTATCTATCCTTTGAAATGCCATTATACCTAATTAATCTGTCGATAAGTGGCGCTTCTCCTGATCAAATGATCAGAAGTGTTTTTATATTTTGTTTAATTGCTGGCGTTGTCGGTCGACCATACGGAATTTATCGCGCTTTCCTCAGAGCAAAAATATTTAAAATAAACAACACCTGTAATAAAGGTGATTAAATGTTTTGGGGTAACGGTATAAGAAGCACCAATAAGGTGACGATCTTGGCGACAGGCAAAATTGGAGCGCGACCAGACGGTAAGACTTCTAACGCGTCTATACCTTTTTCTCGATACCACTGAAACCAGCGGCCGATGGCCGAGCGAGCCGCGCCAGTAAGATGATAAACATTGGTGATCAAGCGGCCGTAATGTAACAGCAAGATGGCCATCAAGCGACGAGCATGCCCTTTATCAAGAGTGGCGTCGATGATTTTGTGAATGCGGCGCTGCTGTGGCCGTGACAGGGGTAGTAAGAGTGGTATCAACTCACTCCTTTGGGCACGACTTGTTTTGTTTGGCGACTAATGAGATCACACAAACTGGACTGAGTTCCCTGCCTCCAGTGCTCTACGATTCAGAACAGCTATTGAGATGAAGTAAAATCGTTCTGCTCACACATGATTGAGTACCATGTAACGACAAAAAATCTTTCAGCGACGGCTTAACTTCAGGGCTCCCTGATGAAATTTGGCCAGATCCCAAACTCGATGAGCAAGCAAAGCACTCCAGCTGGTGGCGATCAGCCCCCTCACCACATAACACGGCACCAACTTGCTCATGCAGACGCTCCCCCCCAACCAGCGCAGTATTTTAGAACAGAAAAATAATGACATGAATCACATAAATATAAGCAGGGTAACCAGACAAGCCGTAGCGATGAGCCTAACGCAACACAGTTAAGGGCATTTGAGTCCCAACCCGCGAGGTATAAGGACTAAAGAGTGAGGGAGGCATGATGCCTCCCTCGTTTTATTGGATGCTAATCATGGCAAGGGTATAATCCAAATGTCACCTTTAACCATGGCACCGTTCTTAATATTCAAAACGGCGAATATTAAATCAAAAAATGCTTCACTGACTGACCTTCGCTTGATAACCCCTTTTTTACTTTCAGACTAACGTGCTCATACCTCGTAAGGCAGCCGAGACTGTGCCACCAGCCGATTGAGCGCCTGCACCACTAGGGGATCGAACTGGCTGCCAGTGCGGGACTGTATGTATTCCATGGTTTGTGCCAGCGTCCAGGGCTCTTTGTAAGGGCGCCTGCTGAGCAGTGCATCGAACACATCGACCACCGCCACTATGCGAGCCGACAGCGGTATCGCCTCCCCCGCCAGCTGCTCCGGGTAACCCTTGCCATCAAAATGCTCGTGATGTGCACGGGCAATCTCGGCCCCTAGCGACAGATAGCTGGTGCCTTCCACCATCTCGCCCGCCTTGCAGAGAATGTTGGCACCTATGCCCGCATGCTGCTCCATGACAAGCCGCTCATCCGGCTCGAACCGCCCCGGCTTGTGCAGTATGTGGTCAGGGGTGCCGACCTTGCCGACGTCGTGCAGTATGCTGGCCATGCCGATCATGTCGACAAAGCCGGGGGTCAGCTCCTCGGGATAGACCCCTGCCTGCTGCATCTCGGCCACTATGGCATCGGACAGCTTCTGCACCCGCAGTACGTGTTCGCCGGTATCCGAGTCACGAAACTCCGCCAGCGCGGCCAGCGCCACCACGGTCGCCTCTTGGGCACGCAACAGCTGGTTGTAGAGATAAAGGTTGTCGTATGCAGCCGAAATCCGCTGACAGAACACATCCAGCAGATCGCATTCGAGGGGATCGAGCGGCTGGGTCGGCGTGAAATTGAGCACAAACTCACGGCCGTTCTGGGCGGCGATATAAAGCGCATCCTGCGGGTGTTCGAAACAGTTGCGGCGATTGGCGAGTGCGCTTAACACAGAGTCGTACAGCGCTGGAAAGGTGCTCAATGGCACATCGACGAGCAGGGTTTCATAGTCACCTGTGGCGGCGAGGATCTCCAACTCCTGGGTTCCCGGTCTGCGCTCGACGCAGATGGCCCCCTCTGTGCCCACATCCAGAATAGCGCTGATCTGCTTGAGCACGCCGGAGGCAAATTCCCGCAGGGAGTGCAGGTGGTAGAGATCCCCCGCGCCCTCCAGTATCTTGCTGAGCCCCTGCCGGCTCTTGTCGATAGCGCTGAGGCTCTCGTAAGAGCGCAGCGAAGCGATGACAGTGGTGTAGAGCTTCTGCACCGTCAGCTCCGTCTTGGTCTTGTAGTCGTTGATGTCGTAGTCGAGGATCACGCGCTGCTCCGGAGCCTGACCCGGCTGGCCGGTGCGCAGCACGATCCGCACCAGGCTGTTGTGCATCTCGTTGCGGATCTGGTGTACCAATCGCAGGCCCGCATCTTCCGTCTCCATCACCACATCCAGCAGGATCAGGGCGATGCGCGGGTTGGCCAGCAGCATACGGGCCGCTTCGGCACCACTGTAGGCGTTGAGGAGTTCGAGGGAGCGGGATTTGTACTGAATGTTGGAAAGTGCCAGCCGGGTTGCATGATGAATATCCGGTTCATCGTCCACTATCAATACCTGCCATGGATTGATCGCCTTGGTCACCACGACCTCATCATCGTCCAGCTCTATGATGTCGTCATCCAGCCAGATCTCATCCTTGTCTTGGGCATTGCTCATATCGTTCACGCCTCCTGGCGCTGCATGAGTGTATTGACAGTATGTACCATCAGACAACGATGGCTCACCAGACGCCGCTGCGTTCAGCCCCAGATCAACGGCCCAGGGACGCCCGGTTTGTCTGCTTATTCGAAAGGGTCCAAATAGGCTTTGATCGCCCTCTTCAGCCACGCCAGCACCTTGCCATGATAGGCATTTTCCGACAGATAGACGCCATAATCGCGCCATTGCAGGCTGAATTTGTGTTTCAGAGTCAGCAGTTCCCCCTGCCGCAGCTGACTCTGGATCAAAGGAGAAGGCAGCACGGCCCAACCCAGCCCGTCCAGCACAGCATCCCGCATCAACTCGAAGCTGGATAGGCCTATGTGCTGGCCACCGATGGGGAGCAGGCTCTTGACCGAAAATTCATCCACGTAGGAGAGGGTGACTTGGGTATGACCGGTCAAGTCCTGCTGCAACACCCGCTTCAGGCTGGCCAGCGGGTGGCTCGGCGCCACCACCATCAGGGTGCGGATCGGATTGAGCACATCGATGCTGAGCCCGCTACGCTCCTGCTCCTCGGTGATGAGGCCGAAGGCGGCATCGACAAACCCCTCTTCCACCAGGGCGGGCAGCTCGGGGGGCGAGGCCAGCACCAGCGAGATACTGGTACCGGGAAACTGGTGGCGCAGCGCCCCCAGCATTTCACGCCATACCTGCTCCGGGATAGCGTCATCCCGCGCGACTCGCAGCGCCACCTCGGCGCCGGAGGCGTAGTGTTCACACTTGAGTTGCAGGCTGTTGGCCGCCTGCAGCAGTCGCTTGCAATCATCCAGCACCAGCTCACCGATCTCGGTCAATTGGGAGCGGTTGGCTCCACGTTCAAAAAGTTCGACGCCAAGCTCCACTTCCAGTGCTGCGATAGATGTGCTGACCGCGCTGCGGCTCTTGCCAAGACGGCGCGCCGTGTTGGCGATAGAGCCGCTGCTGGCAGACTCGACAAAGAGTTCTATCTGATAAAGCTTCATGATGATGACGTCCTGACGGAGTTTCCTATCACCACCTTAGCGTGTCGCTGGATCGCAAGGCAAACCATTAGCGTCTGATAAATCGACGCTCAGCGATTCCTGTCCTTATTGTGGCTGCGGTTATCCTCTCTCCCGTCGCAGCAACTAAAGGAAAATATATGTTAATCAGTCGCATGCTGTTAGCGCGCATTTTTTTGACGGGCGCCATCATCACCGAAGTGGCGGGGACATCCAGCATGGCCATGATCCCCGAGAACGCGGCAGGATGGATGAATTACCTGCCGATGTGGGTGTTGATATCGATCTCCTACCTGTTACTGGCCAAAGCCGCCAAAACAATCTCCATTGGTATTGCGTTCGCGCTGTGGGAAGGGCTCGGGATTGCCTTGATCACTGTCGTTTCCGTGATGTTCCTCGATTACGACCTGAATGCGCAGGAGTTGATCGGTCTGACGCTGGCGATAGTGGGTATTGTTATGGTGACCATGGGAGAGACCCATGACAACCCTGTTGCCAGCAATGAAACAAATAACGCGAAGGAGGCTGTATGCACCCGTTAATTATCGTACTTGGCGCAGCCCTGCTGGATATCGGTGCCAATATGGCGATTAACCGCTCGCGTGGTTTCCACTACAAAGGGTGGGGCGTACTGGGTATTGTGCTGGTGCTGGGGGCGTTTACCCTGCTGTCAAAGGTTGTGAGCGGTGGCCAGATCGATCTGGCCGTTGCCTATGCCACCTGGGGAGCCATCGGTATTCTGGGTACTGCACTGGGTGGTCTGCTGCTCTTTGGTGAGCGACTCAAGCCCATCGGGTGGGCCGGGATGATGGTGATGGCGCTAGCGGTCGCCATGCTGACCACCGCCTGATAGCGAGCCATCAATGACATGACCAAGCCGCCTGCTTCTGCGGGCGGCTTTTTTGTTGGGTCGATGCAGGGTCAGCACGACGCTTCATAGAGCTCCAGCGGCAGGCCGTCGGGGTCGGCAAAGAAGGTAAAGCGCTTGCCGGTCAGTTCATCCACCCGCACCGGCTCCACCTCAATCTGATGGATCTGCAGATGCCGGATGACGCGGTCAAGCTCGCTGACCCGAAAGGCCAGGTGGCGCAGACCGCAGGCCTCCGGCCTTGAGGGCCGCGCGGGAGGTGTCGGAAAGCTGAACAGTTCCAGCTGGCTGCCATCGGGCAGGCCCAGATCCAGCTTCCAGGATTGACGTGCCTCGCGCAGGGTCTCGGCCAGGATGGGCAGCCCCAGCACCTGGTGATAGAAGTGGCGCGAGCGATCATAGTCGCTGGCAATGATGGCCACATGATGGATGGCCTCAAACAACGGGAAAGTCATATGCACTCCAGTCAAACGGGCAGCCAGGGCTGCCCGTTTCGTCTATCAGTTGAAGAAGCCACCGAACCAGTCATCCAGTGCGCTGCGCGGTGCGGGGCTGCCACAGCTCATGGGTTCAGCCAGCCCGGCCAGTTTGGCCGGCACCTGCAGGCTACCCGGACAGTCGCTGACCACACGGGCGCCGCTGGCGCGGGAGAAGTTGGCCCAGCTCACCCCTTGCGGCATCTTCAGCGTCAGGCTGTTGACGCCACGCTGGCTCATGTAGCCGCTAAACAGCTGCAGGGCACCGCTGGCCCCTGTCAGCCCGGCGGACGTGTTGTCGTCACGGCCCACCCAGATGCTGACCAGCTCGTTGTTGTCCAATCCCGCAAACCAGGAGTCGCGCAGCTCGTTGGTGGTGCCTGTCTTGGCGGCCATGGTGGCGCCGGGGAACTTGGCATTCAGCGCGCGGGCCGTGCCCTGGCTCACCGTCTTGGTCATGGCAAACAGGGTCAGCCAGCTGGCCTGTTCGTCCGTGACCCGCTTGGCGGTCTGATCATGCTGATAGAGAGTGCTGCCATCGCTGTTGACCACGGCGCGGATCGCCGACAGCGGCTGGGTCAGCCCCTGGTTGGCGATGGGCAGGTACATCTGGTTCACCTCCATGGGTGACAGGGCCACGGCCCCCAGCACCAGCGACGGATAGGGCTGGATCTCCTGCTCGACCCCCAGCTTGTGCAGGGTATCCACCACCTTCTCCAACCCTACCTGCAGACCCAGATTGACGGTCGGCACGTTGAGGGAGCTGGCCAGTGCATCCATCAGGGGTACGCTCTGGCGGAACTTGCGATCGTAGTTTTGCGGTGTCCAGACCTGACCATCCTGACCGCGAAGGCGGATCGGCTGATCCTTGAGCGGGCTCGCCAGGGTCAGGCCGTTAGAGAGGCCGGTCAGGTAGACGGCCGGCTTGACCAGGGAACCGATCTGGCGACGGGCATCCAGCGCCCGGTTGAAGCCGGCGTAGCGGGGATCCCGCCCCCCCACCAGCGCAACCACTTCGCCCTTGTGCCAGTCGGAGACCACCATGGCCGCCTCCAGCTTCTTCTTGCCACGCTGCTTCTCGATGAGCGTCAGACCCGATGCCACCGCCTGCTCGGCGGCGTGCTGGGCGATGGGATCCAGGCTGGTGAAGATCTTGAGGCCGGACTGCTTGAGCAGATCGGCGCCGAAACGGCTCTGGATCTCGCGTTTGAGCAGCCCCATGAAGGCCGGAGTGCGGCCATAGCTCATCTGGCCACGGGTGATGATGCCAAGCGGCTGCTTGCTGGCGAGTTCGTACTCGGCCGGCTGCAAGCTGCCGTGATCCATCAGCAGCTTGAGCACCAGATCACGCCGGGCCTTGGCCCGCTCCGGGAAACGCCAGGGATCGTAATAGGAAGGCCCCTTCACCAGCCCCACCAACAGCGCCACCTGATCGATATCCAGCTCGTTGACCGGAATACCGAAGTAGAAATAGGAAGCGAGCCCGAAGCCGTAGACCCCTTGCGAGAAGTTCTGCCCCAGATAGACCTCGTTGAGGTAGGCCTCCAGGATCTCGTCCTTGCTGTAGCGATAGTCGATCAGCACCGCCATGTAGGCTTCCTGCAGTTTGCGCCACAGGCTGCGCTCGCGGGTCAGGAAGAAGTTCTTGGCCAACTGCTGAGTAAGCGTACTGCCCCCCTGCACGGTGCGACCGGCCAGCACGTTAGCCGCCATGGCGCGCAGTATAGCCACCGGCGAGACGCCGCCGTGCTGGTAGAAGTCGCGATCTTCAGTGGTAAGCAGGGTCACCAGCAGGCTGTCGGGCACCTCGGCGATGCGCACCAGCAGGCGATCCTCCCGATCCTCGGTGTTGAGGCGATCAAGCAGCACTGGGTCCATCTGGGCGTAGCCGAGCTGGCGCTGATTCTCCAGCGACTGGATCCCCTCCAGCCGCGCGCCGTTGAAGGTGAGACGCAGGCCACGCGCACCGTCGGCGCCATCATGGAAAGCGAACGGGCGGCGAATAAGCTCGATACGGTTGCCGTTGATCGCATACTCGCCTGGCGTGTGAGGCTGGCGCACCTGCTTGTAGCTCAGCATGTTGAGCTCACGCAGCATCTGGGTCTGGGAGAGGCGCTGGCTGGGGTAGAGCTCCAACGGACGGCTGTAGACCATCACCGGCAGTTGCCACTTCTCGCCATCGAAGCGCTCACGCACCTTGGTATCGAGGTAGATGCCAAACACCACCATGAAAGCGGCCACCACCAGGGAGAGCTTGAAGCCGAGCCAGAACAGCGTGCGCCAGATGGTGCGTTTTGGCGCCACCTTCTTGGGTGCGCGCTTGCGTCGTTGCGTTGCCATAAATCCTCTTTGCTTTCCTTTCTACTTGTTATGTCGCGTTCGCGAACGTCCGAGCGGGATTAACCAATCAAATCTGAATCTCGGGTTTCATTTCGCCAGACAAATGGATGCCAACCCCTCATCCTCAACCCGTCTCCCACAAGGGGAGAAGGGGGCAAACACCAACCTCGATCGGTTCCCTCTCCCTCAGGGAGAGGGCTAGGGTGAGGGTAATCTGCTGGAGTTGGGCTTCGCGCGGCTCAGCACTAACCTACATCCCCATCTTCTTCTTGGTGACGCTGGTCGGCATCGCTTCCAGCGGATTGTCCGGCCAATAGTGGCGTGGATAACGCCCCTTCATCTCTTTTTTTACCAGCTCGTAGGAACCGGCCCAGAAGGCGGCAAGATCGGCCGTGATCTGTAGCGGCCGCCGGGCAGGCGAAAGCAGCTCCACCACCAGCGCCACCCGGCCATCGGCCACGCACGGGGTCGTACCTTGACCGAACATCTCCTGAATGCGCACCGGGATCACCGGCGCCTGACCCGGCTGATAACGAATACGCACCCGGCTGCCGGTCGGCGCCGTGAAGTGGCTCGGCAGCGCGTCGTCCAGCCGTTTGGGCAGTGGCCAGGGCAGGGATTGACGCAGGATGTCGTTGAGGTTGAGCCGCTTCAGCTGCTCCAGCCGGGTCATGCCACTCAGGGCTGGCAATAACCACTCCTCCAGCCGGGCCAGCAGGCTTTCGTCGTCCATGGCGGGCCAGCCGTCATCCGGTATCCAGTCGCGGGCGCAGCGCAAACGGGCCAGCAGCCCTTCGCTGCTCTCGTCCCAGGGCAGCACATGCAGCCCCTTGCGGCGAATGCCTTGCAGCAGGCAGCGTCCTTTCTGCTCGTCAGAGAGTTCGGTCAACGGTCGCTGGCTCAGCACCAGTTCCCCGATCACCAGCTGGCGTTCAGCCCGCACACGCTCTTCCCGCTCGTCCCAGTCGAACCACTGGCGCTCGCTCACCAGCTCCGGCAGCTGGCGCGCCAGCTCGTCCAGCTCGACCGGTTCGGCGATAAAGA
>NZ_CAWNYS010000174.1:0-348 GCF_963878295.1 Aeromonas sp. HMWF014
TCGCCAGGTGGCGCACCTCGTCGGCCACCACGGCGAAGCCGCGTCCCTGTTCTCCGGCGCGGGCTGCCTCGATGGCGGCATTGAGCGCCAGCAGGTTGGTCTGTTCCGAGATGGCGCTGATGACGGTGGTCACCTCGCTTATCTGCATCACCCCCTCCTTGAGCTGATTGACCTGCAGTGTGGCCTGCTCCACCTCGGTGGCCAGTGCCTGAATACCATGCACGCTGGCATGCACGTCCCGGTTGCCGAGCCCGGCCTCGCTGGTGGCATCCTGGGTATCGCGGGCAGTATTTTCCGCGTGGCCCGCCACATCCGAGATGGTCGCGCTCATCTCGTTCATGGCGGTGG
>NZ_CAWNYS010000174.1:409-5338 GCF_963878295.1 Aeromonas sp. HMWF014
GTTGAGCCAGCTGATCCCGCTGGCTGTTGACCGCCTGATTGGTCTGCTCGGCGGCGGCGGCGATGCGCAGGGCGGCATCCGCCACGTTGCGGGCACCCTGGCTGGCCTCGATCAGTGCGTGACGGATGGCGTCGAGCCCCTGGTTGGTGCAGGTGGCGACGACACCCAGCTCATCTTTGCCGTGTATCGGTATGCTGACCACCAGATCCCCGGCCGCCACCTGCTGCATGGCCCGCTTGATCTCGGCCAGCGGATTGACGATGGAGCGACTGATGGCAAACCCCAGCAGCCCCATCAGCAGGATCACCAGCAGGGTGGCGCCTCCCATTAGCTGGTACTGGGACCAGATGGTGGCCTCGATGTCTTGCAGCGGCACGCCGGATCCCAGGATCCAGCCCCAGGGCTGGTAGCCCGCCACCAGCGACATTTTCTGGGCCGTCTCACCCGTGGGGGCAATCCATTGATATTCCAGCCGGCCATGCTGGCCCCCCTTGCCAAGATCCACCATGCGCTGCCAGTGCGCCCCGGTGGTTGTGCCGCTCTCTCCCATCTGCTGGCCGACCAGCTCCGGTTTGGTGGGGTGCACCACCACGTGGCGGGTCTCATCGATCACGAACAGATAGTTGTCGCCATCGAAGCGCATGCTGCTGAGCATGGCCTTGGCTTCGGCCTGGGCCTGAGCGGCGGGCAGTGTGGTAGCGAGGGCCTGGATCCGGCTCATGGCGAGATCCAGCACAGCCTGCAGTCGTGCCTCCCGCTCACTCATCAGATTGCGATGCAAGGCACTGGCCGAGATGAGCAGCAGTGCGATAAAGCCGACCAGTGCCAGTGAGAGCAGCAACATCAATTTGCGGCTCACGGCGATATCACCGAGCTTGAACATAAGCTATTCCTTCTTTCCCGTACGGGTCTGGTTATGGCCAGTCATGACGATGGCCCTGATTATTTTGGTGTTAACATTTAATTAACTTTCAATGATTTGTGGTGACTGAACGCTAATTGAGCGTGTTGACAATTAGTATAGCCAGCAGACAGAAACCCTCACTTTTGGTAGCGTGGTTGTGCGCATCCCGGCGCACTATTTGCCTGCCCTATTTGCAAAAAGTGTGAATGAGTTGGCATTTCACCAAAAAAAGGAGTGGGCGCCCCAGGGGGCTGCCCCATAACAAGAGGGAATTTATGAGTTCCATTGCCAGGAATTACTTGAACCAGCTCAACGCCGACTACCTGCAGGTACACAGGCGCAAGGAGGACCTGTTCTGGTCCACCTACATGGGCACCAGTGACAATCAGGCCGGTTTTACCGCCGCCGAGCAGGCCTACAAGGCCTTCTGTGCCGATCCTGCGCGCCTGCCGGTACTGAGGGAGATGCAGGCCCTGGCCGAGGAGACAGAGCTCAAGCGAGGTCTGGGGGGCTGGATTGCCTTCTTCGAGTGCAATGTCATCGAGGATCCGGCGGCCGCCGCCCTGATGGATGAGCTGGTAGCGGCCGAGGCGACGCTGTTCGCCCGTCGCCGGGAGCTGAAGCTGACCTTGCTGGACGAGCAGGGCCGCCAGGTGTCCGGCAGCCTGCCCGCCGCCAGCACGGCACTGGCTGCCAGCGCCGATGAAGCGGTGCGCCAGAGCGCGCTCGCCATGTTCCATACCCTGGAGCAGTGGGTGGTCGACAACGGCTATCTGGAGATAGTGCTGCTTCGCAACCGCTTCGCCCGCGCCATGGGCTATCGCGACTATTTCGATTACAAGGTGCGCAAGAACGAGCAGATGAGCCCGGCGCAGCTGTTTGCTGTGCTGGATGACTTCATCGCCCGCACCGAGCAGCGGGTGCACCAGAGCCTGGCGGAACTCAAGGCGGCCAAGGGGGAGGCGGCGCTCTTGCCCCACAACCTGCATTACTTCGTCAGCGGCGACGTGACCCGTCAGCTCGATCCCTATGTGCCCTTCTCCCGGGCGCTGAAGGATTGGGTCGAGAGTTTCCGCCGGCTCGGCATCCAGTATCGGGACGCGACCCTCACCCTGGATCTGCTGACCCGGGAGGGGAAATACGAGAACGGCTTCTGCCACGGCCCTGTGCCCAGCTTCTGGCAGGAGGGCAAGTGGGTGCCCGCCGTGGTCAATTTCACCAGCCTGGCCAACCCGTCTCAGGTAGGCAGCGGCTGGAGCGGCCTCAACACCCTGTTCCATGAGGGGGGCCACGCCGCCCACTTTGCCAATGTGACCGGCAACGCACCCTGTTTCTCCCAGGAGTTCCCGCCCACCTCCATGGCCTATGCCGAGACCCAGTCCATGTTCTGCGACAGCCTGCTGGACGATGCTGACTGGCTCAAGCGCTATGCCAGAAACGAGGCGGGGGAGGCGATCCCCGATTCGCTCATCAAGGCGATGATAGAGGCGCGCCAGCCCTTTCGTGCCTTCAACGAGCGCCAGATAGCGCTGGTCTCCTACTTCGAGCGAGATCTCTACGCCATGGCCGACGGCGATCGCACCCCGGCCGCCGTGCTGGCGCTGGCTCGCCAGTGGGAACGCAAGATCCTCGGCACTGAGAGCCCGCGTCCGCTGCTGGCCATTCCGCACCTCCTTAATCAAGAGTCGGCTTGTGCCTACCACGGCTATCTGCTGGCGCTGATGGCGGTGGAGCAGACCCGCGCCTACTTCCTCAAGCGTGACGGCTATCTCACCGACAACCCGCGCATCGGGCCGGATCTGGCCGCCCACTACTGGGGGCCGGGCAACGGCATGACCCATGACCAGACGCTGCAGAGCCTTACCGGCGAGGGCTTCAGCGCAGCCCCCCTGGCCCGGGTATGCAACCAGAGCGTCGCTGATGCCTGGGCGCAGGCCCAAGCCTGCATGGCGGCGGCGCAGCAGCGGCCGCCGGCGGGCGAGGGTGCGCCGCTCAATGCCCGCATCCGGGTGGTGCACGGGGATCTGCTTGTCGCCGACAACAGCCATTCGGAGGCAGCCATGCTGGCCGACTTCGAGGCCTGGATCCGGCGCTATGGCGAGGCCGAGCACGCCACCCTGAGTTAGGAAACCCCGCCTGCAAAAGAGCCCTGCCAATTGGCAGGGCTCTCTTTTTAGATGACGAGCGGGGGCGTCACATCTTCAGCAAGGTCACCGGCTTGCCCTTGAGGGCGACCAGCAGCTGCCTGCCCGGCAGCTTGTGGCCATCGAGTATCATGGTGCTTTGGCTGAAGTTGGCCACCAGCCGGCTGCCATCGGAGAAGCGGGTCTCCTGCACCCGGCCCACCCCGTCCCGCCAGCGGAATCCCACCAGCGCCTTGTCCCACAGCGCCTCGTGCAGCGGGGCAAACTGGCTGTCGAGCCTCACCAGCTCCGGCAGGCGACTGTCCAGCGTACTGCGGCTCAGGTTGACAAGCGGTGGCGTGTTGTAGAGCAGGCCGAGCAGGGCGCGCTCCTCCCTGATGCCCGGGAACTTGAGGTTGTCCAGCAGCCAGTGGTGGCTATTGAGCACAGCGTCGTGGAACACGGCCTGGTAGAGGGGCAGTCGATCCGCCGGGTTGAACACGGTTTTCAGGTAGCGCGGCTTGAGCCGGGCAGGCTGGAAGAAGAGCTGCGGCGCCTCGTCCGGCCACCATTTGCCGAGGTAGTAGGGGGACTTGGCCTGCTGGCGCATGGCGGCATCCTCCCAACCGAAGCCCCAGCTCTGGATGCCGTGGGCAAACATCAGCGGCTTGCTGGTGAGGGCGTTGCCATCCTCCGAGCCCAGCACCAGCCCGAGCCGCTCCCCCACCCAGCTCATGCGGGCGTTGCGGTCGGCGATCATGGCCTGGCTGCCCTGCTGGTGAGCCGGGTTGTCATCGTTGGAGGCCATGGCGGTGCCGTCCACGTCGAGGAACAGGCTGTTGATGCCGCTGGTCCTGGCTAGCTCGCTCATGCGGCTCTTGGCGAAGGGCAGGGTGCAACCCGGGTTGAGGTAGACCCCTTCTCCGCCGAATCCGGGCTTGGGTTTGCCGTTGGCCTCGAGGATGGCGCAGCGCTTGCCGATCTCGACAGGCAGCTGGGCGGTGAGCCAGCTGTCGTTGCTGCCGGGGGGGATGGCGGTATCGTAGGAGTCATAGCTGCCCACCAGATAGCCCAGGCGCTGAGCGGCGGTGAGGGCATCACCCTGTTGCAGGGCGGCCGTCCATTGCGGTGTGCCGAGCCAAAGCTTGCGCAGCCCCGCCTGTTGCAGCGCCTCAACCACAGGCAGCGATAGCCCCTGGCCCCAGCGCTCCTGCGCCACCAGCTGCTCGCCGAACTGGCCCTTGACCCACTGCTGGCGCAGGGCCAGCACCTTGCTCTGGCTCAGGGGGCCCTGCTGGGCAGGCAGGGGCAGCAGGCTGGCAATCAGCCGGTTGAGGCCGGCCATGATCAGCGTCTGCTGCCAGGGCTCGGGCGCCGAAGCCGCCAGTGCCGCTCGCTCCTCGCCGCTGAAGCCTTGCAGCCAGGCTGGCTTTTGCCGGAGTGTGGCCTGCAGGCCGGGCCAATCCTTCACATCCTGCCTGTCGAGCAGGGCATCGCCCCACAAATAGACATGGCTGGCGCCGATCAGCCGCCGACCGGCAGGAATGCGGGCAAACTTGTCGGCGAGTGACTGCCAGGCTCCCTCGCCCTGCAACCACTCCCGGTAGCGGCGGGCACCGGCCAGCCAGTCATCCCCCACGCTCAAGCGCACCACCATAGGGGCCTGCCGGTTGACGCTGTTGAACTCGTGCTGGGCGCTCAACTGCAGCCGCCCCCCCTTGCGGGTGAAGCTGAGCTGGTTGTCATAAGGGGTCTGCAGGATCCAGCTGTAGGTCTGCTTTCCCGCATCCTGGCTCCAGAGCGGCAGCTTGAGGTCGTGGTGGGTGTTGAGCTCGGCCAGCTCGTCGCCGACATAGCCGAGCCAGTCGCTGTCGCGTACCGAGAAGCGGCTGCCCTCGCCAA
>NZ_CAWNYS010000175.1:0-2182 GCF_963878295.1 Aeromonas sp. HMWF014
AAAAACCAATAAAAACAATGCCAGTCAGGCTTAACTGACTGGCATTAGGCGCCTTGCGGCGCCTTTTTTCACATCATCGACTCATCAAGCCTTGAACTTGCTGAACACCAGTGATGCATTGGTACCGCCAAAGCCGAAGCTGTTGGACATGACGGTATTGAGATCAGCCGCTTCGTACTCGCGTACGATGGGCAGCCCCTCAGCCTTCTCGTCCAAGGTCTCGATGTTGATGCTGGGGGCAATAAAGCCGTGCTCCATCATCAGCAGGGAGTAGACTGCCTCATGCACGCCCGCAGCGCCCAGCGCATGGCCGGTCATCGCTTTGGTCGCGGAGATTTTGGGGCCGTTAGTGCCAAACAGCGTCTGGATAGCTTCCAGCTCCTTGGTGTCACCCACCGGAGTGGAGGTACCGTGGGTGTTGATATAGTCAACCTTGCCCACACCCTGCATCGCCATCTTCATGCAACGCACAGCGCCTTCACCGCTCGGAGCGACCATGTCGTAGCCATCGGAGGTGGCACCGTAACCGGTCAGCTCGGCATAGATGTGAGCACCACGGGCCAGGGCATGTTCCAGCTCCTCGACCACCAGGATGCCACCGCCACCGGAGATGACGAAACCATCGCGGTTCGCATCATAGGTACGGGACGCTTTTTCCGGGGTGTCGTTGTACTTGGTGGACAGGGCACCCATGGCGTCAAACTGGATGGTGGAAGACCAGTCCAGCTCCTCGCCGCCACCAGCGAAGACCACATCCTGTTTGCCAAGCTGGATCAGCTCCAGCGCGTGACCGATGCAGTGGGCAGAGGTTGCGCAGGCGGAGCTGATGGAGTAGTTGACCCCCTTGATCTGGTACGGAGTCGCCAGACAGGCAGAGGTGGTCGAAGACATGGTGCGCGGCACCATGTAAGGGCCCACACGCTTGACCCCTTTCTCACGGGCGATGTCCACAGACTCCGAGGTGTTCTTGCCGGAAGCACCACCTGAGCCGACCACCAGGCCGGTACGCTCGTTGGAGACCTGCTCTTGCGCCAGACCGGCATCTTCAATGGCCTGCTGCATGGAGAGGTAGGCGTAGGCCGCAGCGTCACCCATGAAACGCATGACTTTACGGTCGATCAGTTCAGACGGATCGAGTTTGATGTTACCCCAGACACGGCTACGCAGGTTGTGCTGCTCGAACTGCTCGGAATAGGTGATGCCAGATTTACCTGATTTCAGGGAGGCCAGCACTTCTTCCTTGTTGTTGCCGATACTGGAGATGACGCCGATACCGGTGATCACTGCTCTTCTCATTAATTCATCTCGTCTGGAAAAACTGGCGCCAAGTCTACCCGCTTTCGGCTGCCAAACTGGTCTGCTTTCACGTAGAATGCCCGCGTTCTTATGACGCGAGCAGAGGGAAACGTGAGTCAAACATCCTTACATCATGCCCGATTGGACTGGAATGAAGCGGGAACTCCACTCTCCAGTGACTTCGGGGATGTGTACTTTTCCAATGATAACGGTCTAAGTGAAACCCGCTACGTCTTTTTGCAGCAAAATGGGTTGCCAGCGCGATTTTCTCACCACAATAGTGATACTTTCGTGATAGGTGAAACAGGTTTCGGCACAGGCCTTAACTTTCTGGCGACAATGAAAGCCTTCCTTGAACAGGCTCCCCACACCGGCAACGGCGCCCGTCTGCATTTCATCAGTTTCGAAAAATTCCCCCTCACCCAGGGCGATCTTCGCAAGGCCCTGGCCGCCTGGCCCGAGCTTGCCACCTTCAGTCAGGCACTCATCACACAGTGGCCACTGCCCGTCCCTGGCTGCCATCGTCTGCACTTTGCGGGCGGCCGCATTCGACTCGATCTCTGGCTGGGGGACATCAAGGATATGCTGCCGCAAGTGCCTCATGGTGAGCAGGGGCTGGTGGATACATGGTATCTGGATGGATTCGCACCGGCAAAAAATCCCGAGATGTGGACACAAGAGTTATGCGAGGGCCTGGCCCGCCTGGCTCGTCCCGGTGCGACCATCTCCACCTTTACCAGCGCCGGCTTCGTGCGTCGTGGCCTGATTGCCGCAGGATTTGCCATGAAGAAGGTCAAGGGCCATGGCAGCAAGTGGGCAATGCTGGCAGGCGAGCGGGTAGACAAGACACCGCAGCGCACCATCTCCCCCTGGTATGCCAGACCGG
>NZ_CAWNYS010000176.1:0-2341 GCF_963878295.1 Aeromonas sp. HMWF014
AT
This sequence comes from Aeromonas sp. HMWF014, assembly GCF_963878295.1. Classification (NCBI taxonomy): domain Bacteria; kingdom Pseudomonadati; phylum Pseudomonadota; class Gammaproteobacteria; order Aeromonadales; family Aeromonadaceae; genus Aeromonas; species Aeromonas sp. HMWF014. The sequence goes on from NZ_CAWNYS010000176.1 coordinate 3, forward strand.
TGGGTATAGAGCGGCACGCCATTGCCGGTCAGGCTGATATCCACCACCGGCTTGTCAGCCACGGCAGCGATGTCAATCACCAGCTTGCCTGAGTTGCTCAGGTTGGCACCGTCGCTGATCTGGTAACCCAGGCTGGCGTAGTCCCCTTGCTGGTTGCCCGTCGTCGCACCGCTGCCATTGACTGCACTGGTGCTGGATTCATTGAGACCGGGCACAAAGCGCAGATGGCCACTGTCGATATCGGCGTAGGAGATGAGATCTCCTGCCTTCACGGCAATCCACTGACCGGCCGCATTGAGATACTCCAGCTTGCCATTTTGCGGCAAGGTATTGATCTGCAGGCTCAGATCAGACGCAGCCTGATCATCACTGGCACCAAACTGGGACCATTTCAGTACCAGCGGTGTGTCTTCCGTCCCGACACCGTGTCCACCCGTGGTCACAGGGGCACGGTCGTTGTCGATGATGGTACCTGTGCCGTTCTGACCACCCACGGTCACCGTCAGGGTCTCGTTCGCCTCGACCAGGCGATCGTTCACGGTCGGTATGGTCACGGTAAAGCCGGATACCCCGGCCGGTACAGTGATCTTGCCGGTGGCGCTGTTGTAGATAACCCCATTGCTAAATTGGGCAGTGCCCCAATCAAGGTTGGAAGCCGGGTTGGTACCGCTGCCCCTGATGGCGAAGTCAAACGGGGTCGCCTCCTGGGTAGTGTCAGACAACACCACCGTATGCAACAGATTGCCGCCTTCCGCTGCACTCTCGCTGGAAACCGACTGCACTATCGGAGTAAACAGCGGCTTGGTCGCGAAAGAGCCCTGGCTGGAATCGCCATCCGCATCCACCACCTTGATCTGGAAGTCGATATCACCGTCACCCAGTGGCCTGGACATGTTCTGGTACTGGAAGAACTCCCACTTGCCGGTGGCCGGGGTAAATTCCAGACGGAACACCAGGGTGCCATCGCTGGCCTTGCCTATCAGGGTATTGGCTGACTCCATGGTAGTGGTGATCAGCTTGCCGGTGGCCGTGGTCAACCCAGTCTCGTTGGAGCCGAGCAGCTGCATATAGCCCTTGCCATCAGCCCCCCACTGCGGAGTGACAGTGCCCGAACCGTAAGCGATGGCCGGTGCCGTGGTGGCACCGAGGAACTCTATGCTCTTCACCGTCAGGTCGCTGTTGTCCGAGGTATTGGTGTTGCCGTTATTGGTAGCCTTGATCACCATGGTGTCAAAGCCGCCTTGCTGCACCTGGAAGTTCTCGGCGTAATCGCCACTGGCCGCATTAGAGCTGAAGGTCTGAGTACCAATCAGCACACCAGCCCGGTAGAACTCGACCACGCCACTCTCCAGCTCACCACCGAACATCTGGTTGAACTTGATGTTGGCACCATAGGCAACCGTGCCCGGATCCAGCTTCACAATTAACTGCTCGGAGGCAGAGGTTCCGTTCGCGAAGTGACGGAAGTCTATCTCGTTGGCAATGTTGTGGTACGGCCCGGCCACGCTGGATACCCCCAACCCTGCATTGGAACCATTGACGCTGGCATCAATCAGAGTTGAGTTTGTTGCAGAGGTGAACCCCTTAGCTGTGATGGTAAAGCCAGCCAAATCGACCAGGGCCCTGTTGCCACTGAACTTGGTCAGATCAAATACCCCGATCAGCACATCTGGAATATTTGTCTTGGCAACAGAGACTGCTGCAGCATCGCCAGCGATCGGCGCATCATCCTCGACGGTGACATTCAGCTTACCTGTGGTCGTGCCCTTGCCATCGGAGACCTTGACGTCCAGCTGGAACGACAGGGAATCCTCCTGGCCCTTGACCGGGTGGTCAAGCGGCGCCTTGAGGGTCAGATCATAGGCCCAATCACCCTTGCCACTGGCGTTCGGTGCGGTCAGCTTGACCTCGACCACCGCCTTGTAGCCATCGCTACCCAGGGTACCGGTATAGCCAACCAGCGTCTTGCTACCAGCGTCCCAACTCCACTTCACCTCGGCGCCACCAGAGGTCAGCCCTGTCGGTCCGCCCAGTGAAACTGCCACGCTGCTGCTGTCCACATCACCGACGGAGATAGTGCCAGACATGCTCTTGGCATCCGTGGTATCCGGGTTGCCACTGTTATCGGCTATGCCGTTGGGCAAGCCCTCTTCGGAAACAGTTGCGCCATTGGAGATAGACAGGGTTGGCAAATCATTGGTGCCGTTGATCACCACTGTCACTGTGTGGCTGGTGCCATCCAAGCTCTTGACCACAAAGGTCTCGACCTTGGTTTCACCCTCGCCCAGATACTGCACCTTGCTGTTGTCGACGTTGTAGCTCCAGGTGCCGTTCTCGGC
>NZ_CAWNYS010000177.1:0-7047 GCF_963878295.1 Aeromonas sp. HMWF014
ACGACAGCGAACTCGATCAGCTCGACAGCATCATTGAGCGAAAGAAGCCGATCCAGAAGGGTGAGGAGCTGTTCAAAGCAGGCGATGAGCTGAAATCGCTCTACGCGATCCGTTCCGGGACCATCAAGTCATACACCATCACGGAACAAGGCGATGAGCAGATCACCGCCTTCCACCTCGCAGGTGATCTGGTTGGTTTCGATGCTATTCATAAGCATGCCCATCCCTCCTTCGCCCAGGCGCTGGAAACGGCCATGGTGTGCGAGATCCCGTTCGACGTGCTCGACGAGCTCTCCGGCAAGATGCCCAAGTTACGTCAGCAGATCATGCGACTGATGAGCAACGAGATCATGGGCGATCAGGAGATGATACTGCTGCTCTCCAAGAAAAATGCCGAAGAGCGCCTCGCCGCCTTCCTGCACAATCTGTCGGTGCGTTTCTCCGAGCGTGGCTTCTCCGCCAAGGAGTTTCGCCTCTCAATGACCCGCGGTGATATTGGCAACTACCTCGGCCTCACCGTCGAGACCATCAGCCGTTTGCTTGGCCGCTTCCAAAAGTCCGAGCTCATCAGCGTCAAGGGCAAGTACATTACCGTGCTGGATCATGTGGCCCTCGGTATCATGGCTGGCGCCACCCGTCCTCCCAGCGGTTAATCTCCCTTTGTTGCCGGATCGGTTTACGCTGAATTTTGATCCGGCACACGTCTCCTTCCCTCCTCCTGAGCTAAGCTGTAATGGCTAAAGGTCTGCCATAATTGGTATTTTTGCCAAGGAGGAGGAGAACATGGTCAAGTACCGAAAAATCCTGGTCGTTATCAACCCGGAAGAAGAACGGCAAATTGCCCTCGAACGTGCGGTCAAGGTGGCTGAGCTGGATGAAGGCGCTCAACTGACCCTGTTGCTCACCATTTACGACTTCTCGTACGAGATGACCGCCATGCTGTCGGTGGACGAACGGGAAGAGATGCGCCACGGCGTGATCGCCCAGCGCCGTGAATGGCTCGACGATATTCTGACCCCCTACCGTGCCAAGGGGCTGGACTGCGAGATCAAGGTGGTCTGGCACAATCGTCCCTTCGAATGCATCATTCAGGAAGTGCTGGAGAACCGCCACGATCTGGTGGTCAAGGCGACTCACCATCACTCGTTTCTGCAAACCTTCATCTTCACTCCGACCGATTGGCACCTGCTGCGCAAGTGTCCCTGTCCCGTCCTGCTGGTCAAGGAGGGCCACTGGCAACGGGGCGGCAACATCATAGCTGCCATCAATTGTTCCAGTGACGATCAGGAGCAGAAACTGCTGAACGAGCGGATCACGGAGGAAGGGATCGCCATCGCCGAGCTGCTCGGCTCCAACCTCTACCTGGTCAACACCTATCCCGGCACCCCGGTCAACGTGGCCATCGAACTGCCCGAGTTCGATCCCAACGCCTATAACGATGCCATTCGCAAGCACCATGAAAGCCTGCTGCTGAGCCATGCCGACAAATATGGGATCAGTCATCTGTGGACTCGGGTGGCGGAAGGTCTCCCGGAAGAGGTGTTGCCCGATCTGGCCGATAGCCTGCAGGCCACTCTGATGATCATGGGCTGCGTCGGTCGCACCGGCCTCTCTGCCGCCTTGCTCGGCAATACCGCCGAACATGTGGTGGATCGTCTCGCCTGCGACATGCTGATCCTCAAACCCGCCGATTACAGCAGCCCGGTAGACCGCCGGCGCAGTCAATCATAAGACGCCTTTCTTCCTGGCATCTTGCCCTCCCCCGGGACATGGCTATAATAACGCGCTTATTTGTGTCCCGGGTTTTACGAGCATGCTAGAAGAGCTGAACGCCAAAGATAAATACAGTTTCAACAAACTGCAGAAGCGCCTGCGGCGCAACGTAGGTCAGGCCATTGCCGACTTCAACATGATTGAAGAGGGCGACAAGATCATGGTGTGCCTGTCCGGTGGCAAGGACAGCTTCGCCATGCTCGACATCCTGATGAGCCTGAAGGCAAGCGCCCCCATCCATTTTGATCTGGTGGCCGTCAACCTGGATCAGAAACAACCCGGTTTCCCCGAACACGTGCTGCCAGAGTACCTGGCCACCCTGGGCGTTGACTTCAAGATCGTCGAGGAAGACACCTATTCCATCGTCAAGGACAAGGTGCCGGAAGGCAAGACCACCTGCGCCCTCTGCTCCCGTCTGCGCCGTGGCATTCTCTATCGCACCGCCCAGGAACTGGGTTGCACCAAGATTGCCCTCGGCCATCACAGGGACGACATACTGGAGACCCTGTTCCTCAACATGTTCTACGGTGGCAAGCTCAAATCCATGCCGCCCAAGCTGGTGAGCGATGATGGCAAGAACGTGGTGATCCGCCCGCTGGCCTACTGCAAGGAGAAAGACCTGGTGCGCTATGCCGAGGTCAAGGCCTTCCCCATCATCCCCTGCAACCTGTGCGGCTCGCAGGAGAACCTGCAGCGTCAGGCCATCAAGCAGATGATGCAGGATTGGGATCGCCGCTTCCCCGGCCGGATCGAGACCATGTTCACCGCCATTCAGGACGTGATCCCGAGCCACCTGCTCGATCACAAACTGTTCGACTTCAAGAGCATCAACCGTGACTCCGGCATCATTGATGGCGGTGACAAGGCGTTCGATCCACCTGAACTGCCCAAGGCGCCGCTGCTGGACATCGACGAGATGGACATGCTGGATGTGATTGAAGTGCGCTAAGCACGATAGACACACGCCCGCAGCAACAAAAAAGGAGCGCCTGGCGCTCCTTTTTTTAACTCACTGGCAAGCGGCTGGCTCACTCCTTGTGCAGCCAGGGGGTCAACCGCAGTATGTCACCCTGCAGTTGCAGCGTGCCCGCGGCGAAATCCGCCAGTTGCGCGTTGCTGAGCAATAGCTGCCCCCCTTGCCAGGAGAGCGGTTGCTGGCGGGCACCATCGACGAGATAGGCGGTGCCCGTCGGCTGTATCAGAGTCACCCGCACGCCCGCCATCTCGGGCAGGAAATACTTGCCAACCATGCCAGCCAGCTTACTCAACAGGGCTTGCATATCCTGCTGACGCCTGACCACCTCAGCCACCTTGAGATCCCACTGGCTGCCTGACACGGGCTGCACATCGGCCATCACTTGCACTGACAGATCGCAGGCCGTGTGTTCGTCGGTCAACCCCACCACCACGGTCGCCTTGTCCAGATTGAGATCGTCGTCGTAGGGCAGCCGCAGCTCGCTGTCTACCGTCACCTCGGCGGCCACGTCCCGATCCAGGGTCGAGACCCGAGCCGAGGTGAGCAGGCAGCGCTGGCCATTTTGCTGATCGGTCAGATAAAAGCCCAGCCTGGCGTGACCAAACTCCCCCTTGGCGAAGGTCTTCATCTGGCTGTAGAAGGTGCTGTACTGCAGATCCAGTGAAGGCTGCGCCAACCCCAGGGTGGGCAACAGCAGCAAGCCTGCCGCAGCGCCAAGTCGAGTCCTCTTCATATGCCATCCTTTTGCATTGCGCACTCATGATGCGCTGAAATATGCCTTTGCCATCGTCTGGCCTCAGACTCGCTAGGCATTGAAATGATCGGGGCCTTCGCTCACTTCCGTCACTTCCGTCACTTCGACCGCGACCCCGCACAGATCCCGATAGAGGATCCCCTTGCAGTTGAAGTAGAGGGGGGCCACCCAGATAAGGCCCAATCCCATGGGGATCAGCGCCAGGAAAAACAGTACCAACATGGCACCGTGCAGCAACACTATGCTGGGCCAGCCGCGGGCAAACAGCTTGAGCGACACCAGAATGGCCTGCACCGGCGACAAGCCGCGCTCCAGCACCAGCGGCACCGAGAACACCAATCCCATGCCGATCAACGCAGACGGGATGAAGGCCAGCACCACCGGCAGGCCCACCAGTTCAAACAGGGGGCCAAACAGGCTGGTGAGCATACTGCCGAGCAGACTCAGGCTGCCGAGACGCAGGAAGTGGCGAAAGAAATCGAAAACCTGGCTCGGGCGGGCACGCACACCGACCGACTGCTGCAATCCCAGCATGTCAAGGGACGAGGTCATGGGCGACATCATGATGGTGATAAGCAGGCTCAGCACCAGGGCTATGTCCATTCCCCCCTCCTGATTGAGGTGGGGGGCCAGCAGGGTATTGCTCAGCAATATCCAGATGGCTGTGACACCGACGATGGCCAGCAGCAGGCCGAAACCGGTGCGCCGCGTCTGTTGCCAACTCTCCTGCAATACCCCCTTGAGGTCGAGACGATATCCCTGACTCAGGGACTGTTCGAGGGAACCACCGATCCGCATTTTATTACTCAATTGACTATCCAACATCAGAGAAATCACTATTCAGGGAGCACATTATAGCGATTTGACCCGGCATGCGTAGCCGTTTTTCCCCTTATCTGCTGGCCAAAAAGTCTTTGATTTCATAAGGGGCCATCATCGCAGCCAACACAGCTTCCGTCCGGATCTGATCACAAACGCCAGTATGATGCTTCCCATCTGCATCAGCCGTCGGGTGCAGTCGTGGGGGTGCTCTCTCTGCCTTGGCCCGCCGCTGCGATGAGCGTTGGATGCTAGAAGGTGCCGCAAAAACATGCGCGATGGCGTGGCCATCGGCGAGTTCCCCAAGGGGGCGACCCACTATCAACAGATGCGGGCACGCCCCGGTGTGCAGCTAGCCCTCTGATCCCGCGATCTGTGGGTGCCAGTGCCCTGTCTGGCACCCTTTTCCCCTTCCCTATCCTCTGCATTGAGATCGTTTTCACATTTCTACCCTCTCACGGTGGATCGAACGCGCCTTAGGGCCTATCTTTTTCACATGACGCAACCGGTTGCGTAACCGGTTGCCTGGATGAACATCAGATATGCGGACGCGAGTCTGCCGAGGTGCTGTATGAAACGAGGCGTATTGCTCAATGCTCCCCTGAGCGCACTGGTGGCAAAGCTGGGCCACACCGACGAGATCACGGTCTGCGATGCAGGCTTGCCCATTCCGGCAGGCCCTGAGCGGATCGATCTGGCGCTGATGGCGGGCACCCCCAGCCTTGCAACCGTGCTGACCGCCCTGCTCACCGATCTGGTGGTGGAGAAGGTGATCATGGCGAGCGAGATCAAGCAGATCAGCCCCGCCGCCCATCAGGCACTGGTCGAGCAGATAGAGGCGCACGCCGCGGCCCAAGGCAAGCCCATCACCATCGAATACTGCCTGCACGAGGCGTTCAAGACCCGCTCCCGTCAGAGCAAGGCGATCGTGCGCAGCGGCGAGGTCACCCCCTACGCTAATATTATTCTCTGCGCCGGTGTGGCGTTTTAAGCCTCGTCAAGGAAGCTGCAAATGAGCACAACCTCCTCCTCGTCCCTTTCTCCCATTCTGGAGCTCACCGGGATCGTCAAGACCTTCCCCGGTGTGCGCGCCCTCGACGAAGCGGGTCTGCGGGTCTATCCGGGCCAGGTGATGGCACTGCTTGGCGAAAATGGCGCTGGCAAATCCACCCTGATGAAGGTGCTGACCGGCATCTATCAAGCCGATGCGGGCAGTGTCAGTTATCGCGGCCAGCCGGTCCACTTCAAGGGCCCCCGCGACTCCCAGGATCAGGGGATCAGCATCATCCATCAGGAGCTGAACCTGCTGCCGGAGTTGTCGATTGCCGCCAACATCTTCCTCGGCCGCGAACCCCGTACCCGTTTTGGCAACATCGATCACCCGCAGTTGCGCGAGCGCGCCAGCAGCCTGCTGGGCCGACTCGGCGTCAAGCACGGGCCGGATACAAGGCTTGGGGATCTGTCGATTGGCGAACAGCAGATGGTGGAGATTGCCAAGGCACTGTCGTTCGATGCCAGCGTCATCATCATGGATGAACCGACCGATGCGCTGACCGACACCGAAACCGAGCAACTGTTTGCGGTTATCCGCGAGCTACGCCAGCAGGGTTGCGGCATCGTCTACATCTCTCACCGTCTCAAAGAGATCTTCCAGATCTGCGACCGGGTCACCGTGCTGCGCGACGGCAAGTGGATCGGCGAGAAGGCGGTAAGCGATCTCGATGAAGACAAAATCATCGAGATGATGGTGGGTCGGCGGCTGGAAGAGCAGTATCCGCGCCTTGAGCGCGAGCTTGGCCCCGTCAGCCTGCAAGTGAAAGCACTGGCCGGTCCCGGTGTGCGCGGGGTGAGCTTCTCCCTGCGTCAGGGGGAAATTCTGGGCTTTAGCGGCCTGATGGGGTCAGGGCGCACCGAGCTGATGAAGCTCATCTACGGTGCCAGCCCCATCAGCGCCGGTGAAGTGGAAGTGGACGGCCACGCCCTGGTACCACGCAGCCCGGCCGATGGGCTGGCTGCGGGCATCGCCTATATCTCCGAAGATCGCAAGGGCGACGGGCTGGTGCTGGAACTCTCGGTGCGCGAAAACATGAGTCTGTGTGCCCTTGGCGAGTTCATCAGCCACGGCAAGATTGACGGTAAGGCCGAACGCCAGGCGGTGAGCGACTATGTGCGCCTGTTCAATATCAAGACCCCGAGTCAGGAGCAGCTGATCAAGCTGCTCTCCGGCGGCAACCAGCAGAAGGTCGCCATCGCCAAGGGGCTGCTGACCCGGCCCAAGGTGTTGATCCTCGACGAGCCGACCCGCGGCGTCGACGTGGGTGCCAAGAAGGAGATCTATCAGCTCATCAACCAGTTCAAGAAGGAGGGGATGAGCATCATCCTGGTCTCCTCCGAAATGCCGGAAGTGCTCGGCATGAGCGATCGCATCATGGTGATGCACGAAGGGCGCATCAGCGCAGAGTTCAACACCCGTGACGCCAATCAGGAGAAACTGATGGCGGCGGCAGTCGGTAAACAGTGGCAAGCAGAGCAAGAGGCATCCCAATGACAACCCAACCCCTTTCCCGCCGTGGCATCATGAGCAAGGCCTGGTGGATCGAGAACAAATCCCTGGTCGCCCTGCTGGTGCTGATCGGCGTGGTCTCGGCCTTAAGCCCCAACTTCTTCACCGCCGACAACCTGCTCAACATACTACGCCAGACCTCGGTCAATGCCATCATGGCGG
>NZ_CAWNYS010000178.1:0-9716 GCF_963878295.1 Aeromonas sp. HMWF014
TCACACATCAGAAGGATCGGTCAATGGATCCTTAACTGATCGGCATTACGGCCTTGGCCGGGATTTTTCGTTCAGGGGGCGTCACCACAGCGGGACGGACGAGCCTGATTAAGGGGTCTGTTCGAACAGCTCGAGGGCGGAGAGGTAGAGCTCTTCGATGTCGGTGTCGCTGGTCGGGGTGATGAAGATGGTGTCATCACCGGCGATGGTGCCGAGGATCCCTTCCGCCTTGCCGAGGGAGTCGAGCAGGCGAGCGATGAGCTGGGCTGCACCCGGGCTGGTGTGGATCACCACCAGGGCGCCGTTGTGGTCGACGTCCAGTACCAGGTTTTTGAGCGGGCTGGAGGTGGTGGGCACGCCCAGCTCCACCGGCAGGCAGTAGACCATCTCCATCTTGGCATTGCGGGTGCGAACGGCGCCGAAGCGGCTCAGCATGCGTGATACCTTGGACTGGTTGATGTTCTCGAAGCCCATCTCTTGCAGGGCAGTCACTATCTCTGCCTGGGAGCCAAATCGTTCTTCTTTCAGCAAGGCTTTAAAGGCCTTGGCCAGTTTTTCTTGCTTGTCGTTATGCTTCATCTTGGACTCACGAATGAGGAGGTATGGCGGCCTGTCACGCTCAGGCGGCAGATATGAACAGCGAGTCCATTTTGCATTCATGTGCCTAATTTTGCAAGGAAGCGGCGCTTGTTCTGCATATTGATTCAAAATTAGCTTGCATCCACCCATCTTGGGGCTAAAATCGGGACGAAATTTTGAAAACTTATTCAATTGGGCTGTATGGGTATTGAATTAATCGGTATCGAAAAATCCTGGCACAAGGTGCCGGTACTGCAAGATGTCAGCTTTCGGACTGCTCCCGGTGAAACCTTGGTGCTGCTGGGCCCAAGCGGTGCCGGCAAGAGTTCGCTGCTGCGCATGATGAACCTGCTGGATACGCCGGATGCCGGTGTATTGCGCATAGGTGAAAGTGAATTTTCTTTCCCGTCCTGCCTCTCTGTCGCCGAATTCACCCGTCAGACACAGGCGCTGCGCCGCAAGGTGGGCATGGTGTTCCAGCAGTACAATCTGTGGCCACATCTGACCGTGATGGAGAACCTGATCGAGGCCCCCGTCAAGTTGCTCGGCATGAGCAAGGCGGCTGCCATCGAGAAGGGCGCCTATCTGCTGTCCCAGCTGCAACTGGCGGACAAGCGCGATGCCTGGCCTGCCCGGCTGTCCGGCGGTCAGCAGCAGCGGGTAGCCATCGCCCGTACCCTGATGATGGATCCGCAGGTGCTGCTGTTTGACGAGCCGACGGCGGCCCTCGATCCCGAGATCACCAAAGAGGTGGCGGAGATCATCCGCAATCTGGGCCAGACCGGCATCACCCAGGTCGTGGTGACCCACGAGGTGGAGTTCGCCCGCAAGGTGGCCAGTCAGGTGATCTATCTGGAGAAGGGACGGATCATCGAATCTGGCTCCGCCGCCATTTTCAACTCTCCGCAAACCAGCCGGTTTGCCGAGTTCTTGATGCATTGATATTCAAATCGATAAGGAAGCTGTCATGAAAAAAAGTCTATTGCTGGTTGCTGCCATGGGCCTGTTGAGCACCTCTGTGCTGGCCAAGGAGATCAAGTTCGCCACCGAGGCAACTTATGCTCCGTTCGAATACTTGGATGACAAGAACGAGTTCCAGGGTTTTGACATCGATCTGGCCCGCGCGATCTGCGCCCAGGCCAAGCTGGAATGCAGCTTCCACAACCAGGCCTTTGACAGCCTGATCCCCAGCCTCAAATTCCGTCGCTATGATGCCGCTATCGCCGCCATGGACGTGACCCCGGAGCGCTCTGCCCAGGTCGACTTCTCCGACATCTATTACGAGAACTCCGCCGTCTTTGTGGCCAAGAAGGGCGCCTTCAAGGGACCGGAAGAGCTGGTGGACAAGACTGTCGGCGTGCAGAACGGCACCTCTCACCAGTCCTATCTGGTGGATAACTGGGTGAGCAAGGGTCTGCTGACCGTGCCTTATGCCAGCTACCAGAGCGCCTTCCTCGACATGATGAACGGCCGTACCGACGGCGTCTTTGCGGATACCGCCGTCGCAGCCGACTGGCTCAAGCAGCACAAGGAGTATGCCGTGGTGGGTACGCCGGTGACCGATGCCAAGTATTTCGGTACCGGCTTTGGCATCGCGGTCGCCAAGGGCAATCAGGAGTTGCTGACTCAGCTGAACAAGGGGCTGGCCGAGATCAAGGCCAACGGCACCTATCAGAAAATCTTCGACAAATACTTCGCGCAGTAAGCCATGTTGAGCCTGTTGTTGGATGCAGCCTGGATGACCCTCGGGCTGGCCTTGGCATCACTGGTCGGGGGCATGGTATTGGCACTGGCGTTCAGTGCCGCCGAGCTCAGCAAGCAGCGCGCGCTGGTGTGGCCGGTGGCCACACTCACCACGCTGATCCGTGGCCTGCCCGAGCTGCTGGTGGTGCTGTTCATCTACTTCGGCTCGACGCAGCTGCTGTTCCTCATCACGGGTGAGTACGTGGAGTTCAGCCCGTTCGCCTGCGGTGTGCTGGCGCTCTCCCTGTTGTTTGCCAGCTATGCGACCCAGACCCTGCGGGCGGCGCTCAATGCCGTGCCTGCCGGGCAACGGCTGGCGGCGCTGGCGCTCGGCTTTGGCAAGAGTCACATCTTCTTTCGCATCGTGCTGCCACAGGCGTGGCGTCACGCCCTGCCGGGCCTTGGCAATCAGTGGCTGGTGCTGCTCAAGGATACGGCGCTGGTCTCCCTTATCGGGGTGAACGAGATGATGCGTCAGGCGCAGATGGCCTCGGCCAGCACCTATGAGCCGTTCACCTGGTATGCCGCTGCTGCCCTCATCTATCTGGCGATCAGTCTGGTGAGTGAATATGGCTTGAGTCTGGCTGCCCGCTACACCCGCCGCTACGGAGGCTAACTGATGCAAGAGTATTTCATCACCCTGCTGGGCGGTTTGGTTACTACGCTGGAGCTGACTCTGCTCAGTCTGCTGCTGGGGATTGCGCTAGCGCTCCTGATGACCTGGGTGCTGGAGTTGCGCATTCCGGTGGCGACCCAGCTGGTACAGCTGTGGGTGCTGATCTTCACCGGCACGCCGCTGCTCATCCAGATTTTCCTCATCTACTACGGGCCGGGCCAGTTCGAGTGGCTCAAGTCCGGGCCGCTCTGGCCGCTGCTCAAGCAGCCCTGGTTCTGCGCTGTGTTGGCCCTTGGCTTTAACACGGCGGCTTATTCTACCCGGCTGTTCAAGGGGGCACTGGATGCCATTCCATCCGGCGAGGTGGAGGCGTGCCGCGCGCTCGGTTTCTCGGCCGGGCAGACCTTGTGGATGAAGGTACGCCACGCCGCCCGGCGGCTGGTACCCGCCTATTCCAACGAGGTGATCCTGGTGCTCAAGGGGAGTTCGCTCGCCAGCACCATTACCATCATGGATGTGATGGGTCTGGCCCAGCGTCTCAACGCCCAGACTTATGACACCCTGGCGGTGTTCACTGTGGCCGGTGCCCTCTATCTGACCATGAACGGATTGTTAACAATTGGGTTCCGCTGGTGTGAGCGGCGAGCCCTGGCATTCCAGGCCTGAGTTCGGTATATCTACCTATTTATGGTCGGGGGAAGTGCAGGAAATCTGTGCTTTCCCTCTGATTTTCTGCATTTTCCCCCATTTTTATTCGCCGCCTGTTTCTTGGCTCACAGAACCCGTGATTACAACTGTTATCAGATTGTTTTTTAGGGGGGGATCCATTAATGTTGGGCCCACAACAAGAAACAACCTTAAACCTACGCTTAAACATGGAGTTGATCATGAAAGTTGCCGTTCTGGGTGCCGCCGGTGGCATAGGCCAAGCCCTCGCTCTGCTGTTGAAAAATCGCCTTCCTGCTGGCTCCGAACTGAGCCTGTATGACATTGCCCCGGTAACTCCGGGCGTGGCGGTCGATCTGAGCCATATCCCGACTGACGTGAAAGTAAAAGGTTTCTGCGGTGAAGATCCGAGCCCGGCTCTGGTCGGCGCCGATGTGGTGCTGATCTCCGCCGGTGTGGCGCGCAAGCCCGGCATGGATCGTTCCGATCTGTTCAATATCAATGCCGGTATCGTCAAGAATCTGGTGGAAAAATGTGCCGCTACCTGCCCGAAAGCGCTGATCGGCATCATCACCAACCCGGTCAACACCACGGTCGCCATCGCCGCTGAAGTGCTGAAGAAAGCCGGTGTCTATGACAAGCGCCGCCTGTTCGGTGTCACCACCCTGGACGTGATCCGTGCCGAGACCTTCGTGGCCGAGGCCAAGGGTCTGAACGTCGACAAGGTGCGTGTCAACGTGATCGGTGGCCACAGTGGCGTGACCATTCTGCCGCTGTTGTCCCAGATCGAAGGGGCCAGCTTCTCTGCCGAGGAAGTGGCTGCCATGACCAAGCGTATCCAGAACGCCGGTACCGAAGTGGTGGAAGCCAAGGCCGGTGGCGGATCTGCCACCCTCTCCATGGGCCAGGCGGCCTGCCGTTTCGGTCTGTCTCTCATCAAGGGCCTGCAGGGCGAAGCCAATGTCATCGAGTGTGCTTATGTCGAAGGGGATGGCAAGCACGCCGCCTTCTTCGCGCAACCCATACTGCTGGGTAAGAACGGTGTCGAAACCGTGCTGGACTACGGCAAGCTGAGTGCCTTCGAGCAAGCGGCGATGGATGGCATGCTAGCCACCCTGAAAGCCGATATCCAGCTGGGTGTCGACTTCGTCAAGTAAGCCGTATGGCTGACAAACAAGGGGAGCTTCGGCTCCCCTTTGTTATGGGTGACAGCTGCAGATGGCGACGAGCTAAGGGGATGGGGCCGGCTGCCGATAACAGAGAGCAGCAGGAGAACCTTATGATGAAACCACTTACCCTTGTCGGCCTTGTCTGTTTGCTGACCACCCAGGTACAGGGCGCGGAGCCTCAGGCATCCGCCGCTGCATCCACACCGAGCCGCGCGGTGTCAGCGGCCGAGCAAGCGATAGCATCCCTGCCCGCAGTGTCTGCCGCCGAGTCGCCAGCAGTTGCATCCCTGCCCGCAGTATCTGCCGCCGAGTCGCCAGCGGTTGCAGCTCCGCCCGCAGTGTCTGCCGCCGCCCAGCCTGCTGGATCTGACGCAGTCCCCGCTGCTGCGCCATTGCCTGTGGCGTCCGAGTCGACACCTGCAGCGGAGCCCGCTGCCGTTGTGACTGAATCTGCGCCCGCGACCCCATCCCCCGCAGCCACAGTGGAGAGCGGGCTCTCTCCGACCAGCCGACCCATGACCAGCACACCATCGGGTGGCGGCGGTCTGGGTATCGACAGCCGCAATTTGCAGGCAGTCCCCCTCTACCGCCAGGATGAGTTGCTCAACTGGATTGCACAGGGGCGTCACTTGCAACAGGTGAAGCAGGACAGGTGCCAGCTTACTCAAGATATAGAGGTGCGGGCCGAGGTGATGAAGGTGCCTGCCTATCAGTTCCTGTGGGGCGATATGTTGGCCTGGGGGGTGTGCATCAAGCCCAATGCCGAGCTTGGGGTCAAATTCATGTGGGACGCGGCCAATCAGGGGCTGGCACCTGCGCTGGAACAGCTGGGGCGCTACTACTGGAAGGGCATCCTGGTGCAGAAAGATCTGGTCAGGGCCGAGACCCTGATGCGTGAAGCCGCCAGACTGGGGTTTCAGCGGGCACAGGTCGAGTGGGTCGAGATGCTGCTGCAGGGGATGGGCAGCCCGCTGGATTATGAAGAGGCCTATCACTGGCTGCACAGCACCGTCATTGGTGACAAGGCCCAGCACCAGAGGGCGGCCACTCTGCTGACCCGGCTGGGCAACCGGATGCCGGCCAACGCCATCGCCCGAGCCAAGGCGATGCACTGACCAAAAAAACGACCCACGGATCTGCATCCGTGGGTCGGGAGGTGCCAGCCGCCGTGCCGTGACAGGCTGGATCCTCCTTGCTTTATACGTGGCCGCTCCGTTTAAAGATCCTGATGGGGGCCAAAAACTTCGTAGTGTAGCTGATCGGCTGGAATGCCCATCGCGCTCAACTGCGCCTTGATCGCCTGCATGAAGCCAAGCGGACCACAGAAATAGTAGTGGGCCTGCGGTGCCAGCAACTCGGCCACCTGGCTCACGTTCATGGTGCCGTTGAAGTCGTAGTCCTTCCCTTGCTCATCCAGAGCCCCCGGCTCCCGATACCAGACCCGGCTCTGTAGCCAGTCGTGTTGTTCGTGCTTGCGCTGGATATCCTCCTTGAAGGCGTGCAAGGAACCCTGTTCACAGGCGTGCAGCCAGCAGATGTCGGCAGCATGGCCTGTGGCCAGCAGCTGGTTGAGCATGCTCAGCATGGGGGTGAGGCCCACACCGGCGGAGAGCAGCACCACGGGGGTGGTGGCATTGGCCTGGAGGAAGAAGTCGCCTGTTGGCGGCATCAGATCCACCTGATCGCCAGTATGCAGATGGTCGTGCAGCAGGTTGGAAACCTGACCCTGCGGCTCGCGCTTGACGCTGATGCGGTAATCGCGACCGTTCGGCGCATCAGAGAGGGAGTATTGGCGGATCTCCTGATATTCGAGCTCTGGGTGGGCCAGCTTGATGCTGAGGTACTGGCCCGGTTTGAAATGCAGTACGGGTTTGCCGTCGACGGGCGCCAGCACGAAAGAGGTGATGAGTGTGCTCTCGACCCGTTTCTCCTTGATGATGAAGGCGCGAGGACCCTGCCAGCCACCGATCTCGCTCGCCTTCTCCTGATAGATCTCGCTCTCCCGGCCGATGAAGATACTGGCCAGCACACCGTAAGCCTTGCCCCAGGCATCCAGCACCTCCTCGGTGACCGCACTTCCGCCTAATTCTTTGAGCGTGGCCAAGAGATGACTACCTACAATGTGATATTGTTCCGGTTGGATCAGGAAACCCGTGTGCTTGTGGGCGATGCGTTCTACCGCTCCGGCCAGGGCTCCCAGGTTGTCGATATTCCTGGCGTAAGCCGCCACCGCGTTGAACAGCGCCAGCGGTTGACCGCCGCTTCGCTGGTGCGCCAGGTTGAAAATATCTTTCAGCTCAGGGTTGTGGCTGAACATGCGTTGGTAGAAGTGCTGGGTGAGGGCTGGCCCCGCCGATTCGAGCAAAGGGATGGTGCTTTTGATGACGGCGATGGTGGCTTGGTCTAACATAGGAGGTCCTTACTAATTGAACATCTAAAATGTCACTTAATAAGCTGCATCCTAGATGTTTATTTGATATGAATCAATAATCAATTTTTCGCGTTATGCGACACAGGCACTATGAGACTAACTAGCTATACCGATTTTGGATTGAGAGCTCTGCTCTATCTGGCGACCTTGCCACAGGGTGAATTGTCGAGCGTGGCCAAGGTCTCCGCCTTGTATGGCGTCTCCCGCAACCATATGGTCAAGGTGGTGAATCAACTGGTGAAGCTGGGCTATCTACAATCCCAGCGCGGCAAGAATGGCGGGATCCGCATGGCCTGCGCGCCGGAGACAGTTAATATCGGTCAGGTGATCCGGGCGCTGGAGGGCAATCTGGATGGCATCGACTGCAACTCACCCGTCTGCCACATCGTCTCTGTCTGCTTGCTGAAGAATGCACTGAAGGGGGCGATGAATGCCTTTTTGGCGGTGATGGACAGCTACACGCTGCAAGATCTGCTTGCCAATCGCGAGGAGTTGCAGAAGGTGTTCGGTGACGTGATCCCGACCCTGGTGCTGGAGCCGGATGAGGAGAGCGAGTGAGATAAAAAGGCTGCCATCGGCAGCCTTTTTTCAATCTTCGAATCTCGACTCGTTACGGTATAAGTCCGGCATGATCCGCGCCATCTTGACCATGTTGTTCTCCACTTCCAGGATCTCGATGGGATAGCCGGCGAGCCGCAGGCTGATGTTGGGCTGGGGGATCTCCTCCAGGTATTCCAGGATGACACCGTTCAGGGTTCTGGGCCCGTCGATGGGCAGTCGCCAGCTCATCTCTTTGTTCAGCTCACGAATGCTGGCCGAGCCTTCCACCAGAAACGAGCCATCCGGCTGGGGGTGGATCTCGTCGCTGGGCGCCGGTGTCATGGAGGTGGTGAAGTCGCCGACTATTTCTTCCAGTATGTCATCCAGGGTGATCAACCCCTGAATATCCCCGTACTCATCCACTATGAGGCCGATCCGCTCCTTGTTGCGCTGGAATTTGGCCAGTTGCACGTTGAGCGGCGTGCCTTCCGGGATGAAGTAGATCTCGTCCACTTCCCGCAGCAGGCTCGACTTGTTGAACTGATCCCTGGCCATCAGCCGCAGTGCATCGCGGGCGTGCAGGAAGCCCACCACATCGTCGATGTTGTCGCGGTAGAGCAGGATCTTGGTGTGGGCACAGTGGGCCAGCTGACGCAGTATGGTCTTCCAGTCATCGTTGATGTCGATGGCATAGATATCGCTGCGCGGCACCATGATGTGCTCCACCGTCATCTTGTCCAGATCCAGAATACTGAGCAGCATCTCCTGATGGCGCTGGGGGATCAGGCTGCCCGCCTCGTTGACTATGGTGCGCAGCTCCTCGGTGTTGAGGGCGTCATCCTTGCTGGGATGGAGCCGAAGCAGCTTGAGCAGGCCACTGGTGATGCCATTGATAAGCCAGACAAAGGGGTAAAGTGGCACCATCAGCCCCTTGAGGACCCAGGAGGCGGGATAGGCGATCTTCTCCGGGTACATGGCCGCCAGTGTCTTGGGGGTCACCTCGCCAAACACCAGCACTATCAGGGTCAGGCCGAAGGTGGCAATGGCTACCCCGAAGGCGCCAAACAGTCTGATGCAGACGATGGTGGCGATGGCCGAGGCGAGGATGTTGACCAGGTTGTTGCCGATCAGGATCAGACCCAGCAGGCGATCCGGGCGGGACAGCAGCTTTTCTACCCGACGGGCAGCCTTGTGCTTGGTTTGAGCCAGATGCCGCAGTTTGTAGCGGTTGAGCGACATCATGCCGGTTTCAGAACTTGAGAAAAAAGCAGATAAGAGGATCAAAATAACGAGAACAATCAATAATGTGCTCGTTGATATGCTGTCCAAGAAGGGCTCCTGTGTGGGGGGATGAGTAAAGGGGGATGGTATCAGCTCAGCAGGACTTCTTTGACGAAGCGGCTGCCGAAATAGGCCAGGGTCAGGATGAAGCTGCCGATCAGGCTCAAGGTGATGACCTTGCGACCGCGCCAGCCACGGGTGTGATGACCCCACAGCAGCAGCATGTAGACACACCAGGCCAGGATCGAGAGGATCGCTTTGTGGGATTTGCCTTGGGCGAACATGTCTTCCAGAAAGAAGAGGCCGGAGGCGATGGAGAGGGTCAGCAGGAACAGGCCCGCCGAGATGAGCTGGAACAGCCGCTTTTCGACCGTCATCAAGGGCGGCATGGCTGGCAACTGGCTGATCTTGCGGGACTTGAGCTGTCTGTCCAGACAGGCAAGCTGTAGCGCGAACAGACAGGCGATCATCAGCACCGAATAGGCCATCAGTGCCAGTCCTATGTGCAGCAGCAGCTGGGGATGGGCCTCCAGATGGGTGATATAGCGGCCCGGGATCAGGGCGCTGGCGGCCAGCAGCAGAGCGGAGAAACTGTAGACCACCGGCAGCAGGATCCAGCCGTTGAAGCGGCGGGTGACGCAGGTCATGAAGCAGCCGATGATGAGACTCACGAGAGATGCAACGTTGAGCA
>NZ_CAWNYS010000178.1:9726-10429 GCF_963878295.1 Aeromonas sp. HMWF014
ACCAGTACTTCGCCGGCCACAGCGGCGCCGTGCGCGATCAGGGCCAGTCCGATACAGGCAAACAGGGGAGCTTGCCCCACAGGTTTGGCACTGAGCAGCAGGTGCAGCGAGGCGATGATGGCCAGCAGATAAAACGCCAGGGCCAGAACAGAGATCACGATCATAACCAGGTCGTTGTTGAACAGGCTGTTGGGAATAAGAGAGGCAGTATACCTTGCACAAGATGTGCTCGCCAGTTGTGCAGCCGCCGATCTGCCCATATATAGAGAGAAGGTCCCCATGGCTGCCGCGCGGTGAATAATCGTCCTCGCGTCTGCTCTGGGTTATAATGCCCCCAATTTATTACGCCAAGAACCGGAATCCGTCATGTTTGAGAATTTGACTGAACGACTCTCGCGCACCTTGCGCAATGTCAGTGGGCGCGGTCGCCTGACCGAAGAGAACATCAAGGATACCTTGCGCGAAGTCCGCATGGCGCTGCTCGAGGCAGACGTCGCTCTGCCGGTGGTGCGGGACTTCGTGGCTCGCGTCAAGGAGCGGGCGGTTGGCCAGGAAGTGGCCAAGTCCCTGAGTCCGGGCCAAGCCTTCATCAAGATAGTACACGGTGAACTGGTCTCGGTGATGGGCGAAGCCAACGAGCAGCTCAACCTGGCCGCCCAACCGCCGGCCATCATACTGATGGCGGGTCTGCAGGGTGCCGGTA
>NZ_CAWNYS010000179.1:0-6430 GCF_963878295.1 Aeromonas sp. HMWF014
CTGTCCAGCATGCGGTGGGCCAGCTCCACGTTGTTGCTGACCTTCAGTTTGTCCATCAGGTTGGCGCGGTGGACGTGCACCGTCTTGGGGGAGAGGCCGAGCTGTTCGGCGATGGCTTTGACTTCCAGCCCCCGTGCCAGCAGCTGCGCCACTTCCCGCTCCCGGTTGGTGAGGGGATCCTGGCTGTTGCAGGCGAGCTTGTGGGCGATGTCCGGGGTCAGATAACAACCACCGTGGGCGGCGGTGCGCACCGCGGCGATCAGCTCATCCGGGCTGCAGCGCTTGGAGAGAAACCCCTTGGCACCGGCCTGCAATGCCTGCTCGATCAGCGCCGGACTGTCGTGGACCGACAGCATCACCACGGCGAGGCCGGAGGGGAGGCGCTTGAGCAGGTCCAGCCCGGATTGATCCGGCATTGAGATGTCGCATACGCACAACTGCACGCCACTGCCCGGCAACCCGGCGAGGGCGTCGGCGGCCGAGCCGAATTCGGCCACGACCTTGAGGTCTGGCTCGAGATTGAGCAACTGGGCAAAACCGGAACGGACGATCTGGTGATCGTCGATGAGGGCAATCTTTATCATGATGTCAGCCTGAAATCTGCGGCCAGGGTGCTGGCGCGGCCAACAAGATACCTGCCGCCTCGCTCGGGCTCAAGAGGAAGGGCGCATTGTGGTCAGTATGGTGGGCGCTTCTGCCCCAAAACTTGATCGGGATCAGGGTGGGAAGAGCACGCGCCGTCTCCCGTGATGGTCGGGTCGACGCGTGCCCGTGGCGGCTAGCGGTGCAGCTCGCCAGCCCGTTCCGGCTGATAGACCACTTCCAGGATCTCGACCTGGATAGTGCGACCGGCGGGGCCGGGCCAGGCGATGCTGTCGCCCACCTTCAGTCCCAGCAGGGCACTGCCGACCGGTGCCAGCACGGAGATTTTGGACTCATCCCCCTGTACATCTTTCGGATAGACCAGAGTCAGGCAGAAGTCGTTGCCGCTGTTCTGCATCTTGAAGCGTACTGTGCTGTTCATGGTCACCACGTCCGGCGGCATGTCGGCCGGTTCACGCATCTCGGCGCGGTCCAGCTCCTCTTGCAATGCCAGGTGCTGCGGGTGGTTGCCGAGCAGCTGTTCGATGCGATCGAGATCCAGGCTGGAAATCACGAGATTAGGTCTTTGCATAAGATATTCCTTATCAATGGGTCATATGACCAGGATGGCAGACAAGCTGGTCGCAAAAGGGGTCGATACGAAAAAACAGATCGGGAACGCATGCCCCCGAACGACTCGCTGTCAGGGGCGAGGGCGGGGGCTCAACGGGGTGTGAGCTGGCTTGGAAAAATCATGAACGCTTTCATGGGGATACCATAACCATTCTGGACTGCTTTGGCAATTATCCTGATAGGGTTGTCAGGGGGGCTGATAATCGTCCTGAATGCGGTTGTGGGCCAGCGGCATTCGCTCGATTGTCAGCGGCTCCTTGAGGCAGCGGGTGGCGTCCTCCTGCACCTCTACAGCCATGCCGCTTGGGGCGCCCTGATAGGTGCGGATGACATAAGGAGGGATGACCACAAGGGCATGGGCCTGAATGGCCGGAAAGAGCAGGCAGCAGCACAGGAGGCCGGATCAGGAATGAGTGCACAGTGTAACATCCCGTCACTGCCAGTCTGCTCACTCCATTCAGGGTGGCGCGTCAATCGAAGAAATCCCTCAGATCCAGGGTCTGGTAGCCCTCCAGCTGCTGCCAGGGCAGCTGTTTTGGCAAGGTCTTGAGGGTCACCGTCATCCGGTAGCTGCGATAGCCGTCGAGGCTTGCCGACTCCACCACCAACGGCAACTGCCAACGGCTCGACCAGAGGATACGGGTGCGCTGCTTGCCCTCGCGCCCTTCATACCAGCGCGCCTGTTCGGGGGCGGCCTCATCAAGGGGCGTCATCCCTTGCAGCAGGGCCGGGTTGATGAGGTAGCGGATCCGCTCCCAATCGGGTTTGAATGCCACCTGGCCATACTCTTCTACCGGCACCTCCACCAGCTGATTGTGCCAGCTGTCGGCGTAGCGCAGTTGCAGCTCACCCTCCTCACTGTGGCTGACCCAGCGCGCAGCCATCTGATGGGTGAAGTGTTTGTGGCCCGGGGTGGCATCGTGGGTGGCGTGATAGGCGCGTGCCAGGGACAACGGGATGAGCCGCTGGCTCCACACCTGGTTGCCGACCCGCATCCACTTCTCTTGCCAGCTGTTTTCCCTGGCAATGCCATCGCTGCTGGTGACCCTGTCGTGATAGCTGATCCGGGCGGCCAGATCGGGGGCCTCCCCGGCCTGAGCCTGAAAGGAGAGGGCGCTGCCAAGCAGCCATAACGGAAGTAACAATCGCATCATCATGCTTGATCGCTCGAAAGAGCAGGGGCCCGGGTTCAGACATCCGGGCCCCTGCAGCTTACAGGCCGAGCGCCTCCCGCAGTTTGCCGAACACGCGGGTATTGTCGAGCGTGCCCTTGAAACGGCTGCTGCCGGCGCCGTCTGCGAACAGCATCACATCGCCGCCGCCGTGGGTCTCGGAGCCCAGCTTGACGCCGGTCTCCTGCTGGTAGTCGTCGCTCATCACCTCATCGCTGGTGAGGGTAGGGCGCACCGCCGGGCGGTTGGGACCGTTACCGAACACCAGGGTGGTGAAGGGTTTGCCATCCACGTCGTTCTGGGTCGAGCCGTCGGCGTTCTTGACCAGATCCAGCACCTTGTTGCCCTTGGCGGAGTAGCCGTTGATGGTCATGGTGTGGTCGTGGTCGGCGGTGACCACGATCAGGGTATCGCTCAAGTCCACCTTGCCCAGCGCCGTTTTGACCGCGTCATCCAGCGCTACCGCATCCGTGAGGGAACGCTTGGCATTGGTGCCGTGCAGGGCGTGGTCTATGCGCCCCCCTTCCACCATCAAGAAGTAGCCCTGGCTGTTCTGGCTCAAGAGATCGATCGCCTTGGCGGTCATCTCGGAGAGGGATGGCTGGGTATTGGCCGCCCCCTTGGCGACGCGGTCCAGCTCGTAGTCGAGGTGGGATTTAGGACTGAACAGGCCGAGCAGCTTGCCACTGCTGATCTTGGCCAGATCGCTCTGGGTGGTGACATAGCTGTACCCCTGTGTGGTCAGCTCGGCGGTGAGATCCCGGCCATCGGCACGGCCGCCCTTGTTGCTGGCGCTGTAGGGGGTCCAGTGATTGGCACCGCCCCCCATCAGCACGTCCACCCCGTCCCCGAGCGCGGCGTTGAAGCCAGCTCCGCCCGGCACCGCCTGCGCAGCGATGGCATAGGCGGCATCCCGGTGGCAGATATGGGCGTAAGTCGCCGCCGGGGTGGCGTGGGTCAGCTCAGTGGTGGTGACGGCGCCGACCGACTTGCCCGCCGCTTTGGCCAGCTCCAGTATGCTGGGCACAGGCGAGCCGTTGTCGCTGGTGCAGTTGTTGATGCCCTTGTTGCCGTTGGCATCCTTGGCCGGAGCGACGGCCTTGGTGTCGCTGCTCATGGCGATCACCTCGTTGTTCATTTTGACGCCCGTGGTGTAGGCCGCCATGGAGGGGGCCGAATCCGTGGTCTGGGCATCGTTGGAGAAGGTCTTGATGCGGGCGCTGCGTGGCAGCTTCATCATCTCCAGGTTGCCCTCTTCGCCCACCTTGAACAGACGAGTGGCGGTGAGCACAGTGGGGCCCATGCCATCACCGATAAACAGGATGACGTTTTTGGCATCGCTGGCCTGGGCCTGGGCAAAGGAGCCGAGGGCGGTGAGCAGGGCGGTGCCGACGAGGGTTTTGTGGTATGGGGTGGTGCTTTTCATGGTAATGCTCCTTACAGCCCGGCTGCAGCCTTGACCTTGCCAAAGACGGCGGTGTTATCGAGTGAGCCGTGGAAGCTGTCCGCTCCCTGGCCGATGGCGCCGAGGAAGACGTCGGTGCCGCCATGGGTCTCGTTGCCTAGCTCGCCCACCTTGACCACCACCTCCTGGTGATAGTCGTTGGCGGAGACAGTGGCGTCATCCAGCGCGGCGACGTTGCTGCGCGGGCCATCCACCCGGTTGTAGCCGTTGCCAAAGCCGATGATGGTGTAGGGCATGCCATCGCTATCCTTGCTCGGTTCGCCGGTCTCGTAGTTCCTCACCAGCCCGAGCACGCCCGGATTGTCAGCCGTGGTCTTGCCGGTGCGTTTGGCATAGCCGTTGAGCACCAGGGTGTGGTCATGGTCGGCGGTGACCACTATCAGGGTGTTTTTCAGCTCGGGATCGCTCTTTTTTACCTCGTCGATAGCGGCCTTGATGGCGTTGTCGAAGGCGAGGGTATCTTGCAGGGCGCGTTTGGCGTTGGTGTCGTGCAGGGCGTGATCGATACGTCCCCCTTCCACCATCAGGAAGTAGCCCTTCTCTTTATCCTTGAGCTGCTTGATGGCAGCCAGGGTCATCTGGGCCAGCGACGGCTCGCTGGCGGGGCGGTCCAGATCATATTTCATGTGGCTTGCACCAAACAGCCCCAGCAGCGGTTTGCCCGCCTCGGCCTTGTTCAGCTCGTCCAGATTGCTGGCGAACTGGTAGCCCTTGGCCTGCATCTCGCTGATAAGGTTGCGGCCATCCTCCCGCTTGCCCTTGTCGGCCAAGGGCAGGAAGAAGCTGCTGCCGCCACCGAGCACCACATCCAGCCCCTCTTTCAGGGTGCCGTTGTAACCGACGCCGCCCGGCACCAGCTGGACGGCGATGTCATTTTCCAGATCCCGGTTGCAGATGTGCGCATAGGTGGCGGCCGGGGTGGCGTGGGTGACCCGGGTGCTGGTCACCACGCCGGTACCACGGCCATCGGCCTTGGCCAGCTCCAGCAGTGTGGTGACCGGCTTACCGGCGCTCTTGCTGCAGTCGCTCTCATAGGTGGCATCGCCATCCATGCTGATGACACCGTTGTTGCTCTTGACCCCGGTCATGTAGGCCGCCATGGAGGGGGCCGAGTCGGTGACTTGGGAGTCGTGGGAGAAGGTCTTGATGAAGGCCGTCTCCGGCAGGGTATCCATGGTAAGACTGCCCTCTTCTCCTACGCCATAGATGCGGGCTGCGGTCAGGGTGTTGAGGCCCATGCCGTCACCGAGGAAGAAGATGACGTTTTTGGCGCCGGACTCTGGGGTGTCGCTGTCGTTGTTGGAGTTGCAGCCGGCGGCCAGGGTGGCGCCGATCATCAATGCAAGTCCTGCCATTTTTCTCATTGGGGTTCGCTCCTTGTAAAACCTGAGCGAAGCCTAAAGGGATCAGATGACACTTTTAGTGGTTATCGATGACAATCCGGTGAAGACAAGGCTTGAATGTTATGTTGTATCAATCAGTTATCTGCAAAGGCCAGTCGAATGAAACGCGGGCTTGTGCTGGTGGCAAGGGGCGCTCGCGCGTTGGGGGTTTACGTTCATGGGGCTAGAATGACCTGTCAAATCCGGGCATCAGCAGGTAAAATACGCCCCCTTGCGACGCCTGACGTCCGCCATTGCCCGCCGCTCGTTCCATAGCAAGCCAGCGCCCGCAGCCCCTACAGAGAGTAACGGATATGTCCATCAACTGGTTCCCCGGCCACATGCACAAGGCCCGCAAAGAGATTGCCGAGGTCATGCCACAGGTCGATGTCATCATAGAGATGCTCGATGCCCGCATCCCCTTCTCCAGCGAAAACCCACTGGTGCCCGAGCTGCGTGGCGATACCCCTGTTATCAAGGTGCTGAACAAGGCGGATCTCGCCGACCCCGAGATCACGGCGCTGTGGGTGGCCCACATGGAAAAAGAGAAGGGGATCAAGGCCCTGCCGCTGACCCAGCAGGAGCCGGAGAAGATCAAGCAACTGCTGACCCTGTGCCACGAGATGCTGCCGGAGCGCAATCTGGAGCTGCGCGGCGTGCGGGCCATGATCATGGGGATCCCCAACGTGGGCAAATCCACCCTGATCAATACCCTGGCGGGGCGCATCATAGCCCGGACAGGCAACGAGGCGGGGGTGACCAAGTCCCAGCAGCGGATCAAGCTCGATAACAACGTCGTCCTGACCGATACCCCTGGCTTTTTGTGGCCCAAGCTCAACCCGCCCTCCTGTGGTTATCGGCTGGCGATCACCGCAGCCATCAAGGACACGGTATTTGACTATGCCGACATCGCCATGTTTGCCGCCGATTACTTCATCAAGGCCTATCCGGAGCGCGTCAAGGCCCGCTACCAGATAGCCGAGCTGCCGGAAACCGAGATCGAGCTGCTGGAGTTGATCGCCCGCCAGCGCGCCTTCATGCGCAAAGGGGGCCTGGCCGACCTGCACAAGGCGTCCGAGATCCTGGTGAACGAGTTCCGCTCAGGCATGCTGGGGCGCATCTCACTGGAAACCCCGGAGATGGTGAGCGCCGAGATAGTGGCGGCCGAAGAGGACGCGGCGCAGAAGGCCAAGGAG